>CAZNSS010000598.1:0-2937 GCA_964575465.1 uncultured Holophagales bacterium
AGGCGCACCGCGACCGCCGGTACGAGGAGGCGGCCCGACTCGCGCGAAGGGCCTCGCACCTGGCGCCGGCCGCCCCGCAGCCCTATCTCCTCGAGTCCGCCGCGCTGGGGACGCTCTGGGTCCTCGACGGCGAGAGGAGCGCCGCGCTCGAGGGCGGGGCGCGCGAGGCGTACGCGGCCTGGCGTTCGCGCAGGCCGCCGGACGCTCCTCCACCCCTCTTCCTCTCTCCCGCTCTCCGCGAGAGGCTGACCGTCGCGCTCCCCGTCCCTTCGCACGGGTGAGCGGAGGGGCGATACTCGCGCCGATGGCCCTTTCCGAACGGCCCCCCGTCTCATGAGCCTTCTTTACCGCGTCCTGGAGGAGACGTACCGGATCGTCCTCGACAGCGGCTTCTTCATCCTCGTCGGCTTCTTCCTCGCGGGACTCCTCCACGAGCTCGTCGACACGGCCCGCATCGGCCGGGCCCTGGGCGAGAGGAGCCTGAAGGCGATCGTGAAGGCCGCGTTCGTCGGGGGGCCGCTCCCGCTCTGCTCGTGCGGCGTCCTCCCGATGGCGGTGGCGCTGCGGAAGAAGGGGGCGAGCCGCGAGGCGACCGTCTCCTTCCTCATCTCGACTCCGGAGACGGGGGAGGAGGCGATCCTCATCACCTACGGCCTCCTCGGCCCGGTGATGGCGTTCGCGCGGCCGGTCATCGCGGTCGTGACCGCGATCGTGGCAGGGGTCGTCTCGCTCGTGGCGGGAGGGACGGACGACGTTTCCGGTCGTCCGGAGGAGCCCCTCCCGGAAGCCGCCGGGCCTGCGGAGGGCTGCGCGACCTGCGCTCCGGAGGGCGCCGCAGCCCTGTCGGAGTCTCCGGCCCGCGGAGGCTCCTTTCGCGAGCGCGCCTCCCGGGTCGTCCGGTACGCCTGCGTCACGATGGTCGACGAGCTCGCGTTCTGGATGCTCCTCGCGTTCGTCGCGACGGGGTTCCTCGGCGCGTTCCTGCCGCAGGACTTCTTCCTCCGCTTCCTCCCGTGGCCGCTCCTGAACATGGCCCTCGTGGCACTCGTCGGGATCCCGATGTACGTCTGCGCGAGCGCCTCGACGCCCGTGGCCGCGGCGATGATGGCCAAGGGGCTCGACCCGGGCTCCGCCCTCGTCTTCATGCTCACCGGCCCGGCGACGAACGCTTCCACGATCGCCGTCGTCGCGAAGATGTTCGGCCGGCGGTTCGTCGCGGTCTACCTCGGCTCGATCTTCGGGGTCTCCATCGCCTCGGGCCTCGTCCTGAACGCGGTCATCGGCGCCGGAGTCGTCCCCGCGCCGGCTCTGCCCGAACCGGGGAGCGGTGGGCTCTGGGCGCTCGTGAAGTTCCTCTCGGCCTTCGCCTTCCTCGCCCTCATGGCGTTCAGCTTCCAGCGGCGGGGTTTGCGTGCCGGCTGGAGCGAGCTGAAGGGGCACGGGCGTGCCTTCCGCGACCTCGTCCTCCGCGAGGGGCGGAGGCCCCTCCCGCGGCGCGGCCTGGCGATCGGCGCCGCGGCGCTCCTCGCCCTCGCCTGGGCGAAGAGCGCGTTCCTCGTCGTCCGGCCGGGGGAGACGGGCGTCGTGAGGACTCTCGGGAAGGTGACGGCGGCCGATCTCGGCCCCGGTCTCCACCTCGTCCCCCCGTTCCCGGTCGGGGACGCCGAGGCGGTCTCCACCGGGCTCCTCCGCTCCGTCGAGGTCGGCTTCCGATACCGAGCCGCCGGCTCCGCCTCCTCCGTGCTGACGTCCCGCGTCTTCGTGCCGGCCCAGTCGTCCCGCGTCCCGGAGGAGTCCCAGTTCCTCACCGGCGACGAGAACGTCATCGAGGTGACGGCCGTGATCCACTTCCGCGTCGCCGACCCGGCCCTCTTCCGCTTCGGCGTCGACCGCGCAGAGCCGGCCTTCCGCGACCTGGCGCGGGCGTTCCTCGTCGAGGAGATCGGGAGGACGCCGATCGACGCGGTCTACACCGCGGAGCGCGGCGCCGTGGAACGGAGGGTCCTCGCGCTGCTGAAGGCCTCGCCCGCCCTGAAGGAGACGGGCCTCGCGCCGGTCGACCTGAGGCTCCTCTTCGTCCACGCCCCGGACGACGTGCACGGCGCCTTCCGCGACATCGCCTCGGCCGCCGAGGACCGGACGACGGTCCGGAACAAGGCGCTCGTCGAGGCCGAGGGGGCTCTCGGCCAGGCGCGAGGCGAGGTGGCGAAGACTCTCGCCGAGGCCGGGTCGGAGAAGACGCGGCTCGTCGAGCACGCGAGAGGAGACTCCGCCGCGTTCGTTCCCCTCGCCCGCGAGGTCGCCGCCGCGCCGGGGACGAGCCGCACGCGCCTCAAGCTCGAGGCCCTCGAGCGCGTCCTCCCCGGCGTCCCCAAGCTGATCCGCCCCGACCCGCGGCGCGCACCCGGCTTCGAGCTCTGGATCACGCCCGGGAGCGCCGCCGCTCCCGACCCGGCCACCGGTCCGGCCCCGCTCCCGGGGCTGTCCGGCTTCGTCAACCCGATCCCGCCGCCGCCGCCGGACATTCCCGCCGCGGAGCGCTGACGAGGACTCCATGGAAGACTCCCCCGAGACACCGGCTCCGCCGCTCGTCCGACGCCTCCTCCCGGTCGCGGCGGGCATCGCCGTCCTCCTCCTCCTCGCACGGGTCCCGTACGTCGTGGAGGCGACCGAGTTCGCCGTGAGGACGCGGTTCGGGCGCCCGGTCGCCGTCGTCACGAAACCGGGCCTTCACGCGAGGGTCCCGCTCGTCGACGACGTGACGAGGCTGGACGCGCGGCTCCTCTACTTCGACCCGCCGGCCGGCGAGTTCCTGACGAACGACAAGAAGAACATCGTCGTGACCCCGGTCGTCCTGTGGCGCGTCGAGGACCCGCTCCGCTTCCTCCAGACGCTCGTCACGCGCGAGAGCGCCGAGGCGCGTCTCGCCGACCTCGT
>CAZNSS010000599.1:0-2931 GCA_964575465.1 uncultured Holophagales bacterium
GCTGCAAGGCGGGCGAGGTGAGCGCCGAGGTCTTCGAGCAGTACCGGATCCCGACGTACCAGGAGGCGGCCTACAAGCCCTTCGTGATCAGCGCCCTGATCTTCCTCGCGCGGATGAAGGACCCGAAGGCGAAGCTCGCCGCCATCGTCGACCGCGCCCGGACGCTCTCCCTGTAGGAGGCGCGCCATGACGCGCATCTCGCGAACCATCGGAACCGTCGATCCCGAGGTGAGGAAGCGGACGGCGAAGCGCTGCCGGGAGAGGGGGATCGTCATCCCCACCTTCAGGCAGATGCGGGAGCCGTCCCTCCTCCCGGAGTCGGCGAAGGCGAAGCTGGAGGGCGTCGGCCTCTGGGACGTGAACCCGGCGAACCTCTTTCGCATCACCTGGAAGAACGACCACGAGACGGGGCTCTTCGGCGGGCCGAACTTCCTCGAGATCCCGAGGGAGATCACCGGGGTGAAGGCGCGCATCGTGGGCCTCGTCGGGAAGTACTTCCCCACCGGCGCCCACAAGGTCGGCGCGGCGTTCGCCTGCCTCGTCCCGCGCCTCGTCAGCGGCGAGTTCGACCCCGAGAAGCACAAGGCGGTCTGGCCGTCGACCGGCAACTACTGCCGCGGCGGCGCCTTCGATTCCGCCATCCTCGGCTGCACCGCGGTCGCGATCCTCCCCGAGAACATGTCCCAGGAGCGCTTCACGTGGCTCCGCACGATCGGCTCCGAGGTCATCGCGACGCCGGGATGCGAGAGCAACGTGAAGGAGATCTACGACAAGTGCTGGGAGCTGAAGAAGGACCCCCAGCACGTGATCTTCAACCAGTTCGAGGAGTTCGGGAACCCGATCTGGCACTACAACGTGACCGGTCCCGCCGTCGAGGACGCCTACAAGGCCGTCCGCGGCCCGAAGTCGCGCCTCGCGGGCTGGGTCAGCGCCACGGGGAGCGCCGGCACCATCGCCGCGGGCGACTACCTGAAGACGAAGGTCCCGGGTGTGAAGACCGTCGCCACCGAGGCCCTGCAGTGCCCCACGCTCCTCAGGAACGGCTTCGGAGACCACCGCATCGAGGGTATCGGCGACAAGCACGTCCCGTGGGTCCACAACGTGCGGAACACCGACGCCGTCGCCGCGATCGACGACGAGGACTGCATGCGCCTCCTCCGGCTCTTCAACGAGCCGGAGGGCCGGGAGCTGCTCGTCGCCGCCGGGGCGCCCGCCGACGCCGTCGGGAAGCTCGGCCTCCTCGGCATCAGCTGCATCTGCAACACCCTCGCCGCCATCAAGGCCGCGAAGTACTGGGAGCTCGACGAGAACGACGTCGTCATGACCGTCTTCACCGACAGCGCCGAGATGTACCTCTCCCGCCTCGCGGAGCTGACGGCCGACCGCGGCCCCTTCACCCCGGTCGACGCGGCCCGGACCTTCACCGGGAGCCTCGAGCGGCAGGGCGTCGACAACTTCAAGGAGCTGACCTACTCGGACCGCAAGGCCATCCACAACCTGAAGTACTACACGTGGGTCGAGCAGCAGGGGAAGACCTACGAGGAGATCCAGGCCCAGTGGGATCCCGAGTACTGGCGGGAGCTCTTCGAGGACGAGGTCGTCGTCTTCGACCGGCTCATCGACGAGTTCAACGCGGAGGTGGGCCTCGGGTAACCCCCGGGACCCATCCCGTCTCGAAACGGAGGCTCCGATGCGGCTCCTCATCCGGAACGGCACGCTCGTCACCTTCGGGAACCCCTGCCGGGTCCTCGAGGGGCAGGCCCTCCTCCTCGAGGGGGGCCGCATCGCGCGGATCGCCCCGGCGGGCGAGATCCCCGGCCCGTTCGACCGCGTGATCGACGCCCGCGGGAAGCTCGTCCTTCCCGGGCTCGTGAACGCCCACATGCACTACTACTCGACGCTCGTGCGCGGCCTCGGCAAGGCCGCGCCGAGCGCGAGTTTCCAGGAAGTCCTCGAGAACCTCTGGTGGCGCCTCGACCGGAAGCTCTCCGCGGACGACGTCGAGGTGAGCGCGAAAGTCGTCCTCCTCGACGCCATCCGGAAGGGGACGACGACCCTCGTCGACCACCACGCGAGCCCCGGCGCCGTCCGCGGCTCGCTCGGGCGGATCGCGAAGGCCGTGAAGGAGACCGGCCTCCGCTCCTGCCTCTGCTACGAGGTGTCGGACAGGGACGGCGAGAAGGTCGCCGAGGAGGGGCTCGAGGAGAACGTCGCGTTCGCCCGCGACTGCGCGGCCGCGGACGACCCGCAGCTGCGCGCCCTCTTCGGCCTCCACGCGGCGTTCACCCTCTCCGACGAGACCCTGGCGAAGGCCGCGCACCTCGGGAAGGACGCCGGAATCGGCTTCCACGTCCACGTCGCCGAGGCCGCCTCCGACGTCGCCGCGAACCGGGCGAAGCACGGCAAGTCTTCCGCCCGGCGCCTCGTCGACCACGGGATCCTCGGGCCCGGCAGCATCGCGGCCCACGCCGTCCACTGCGACGACGCCGACAGGGACGTCCTCGCCGCGAGCGGCACCTGGGTCGTCCACAACCCGCAGTCGAACCTCAACAACGCCGTCGGAATCGCCGACGTCCTCGGGCTGGTCGCGCGCGGCGTCCCGGTCGGCCTCGGCACCGACGCCATGACGGTGAACATGCTCGAGGAGGTCCGCGTCGGCCTCTGGGCGCAGCACCTCCGGCAGGACAACCCGAGCTGCGGCTTCATGGAGCTGACGGGTGCGCTCTTCGTGCAGAACCCGAGGATCGCCTCGGCGCTCTGGGGGTTCCCGATCGGCACGCTCGCCGAGGGAGCCGCGGCCGACGTGATCCTCGTCGACTACCTCGCCCCGACCCCTCTGAACGACTCCACCGTCCTCGGCCACCTCGTCTTCGGCATCTCGCAGGCCGTCGTCGACACGACGATCTGCGGCGGCCGGGTCCTGATGCACGG
>CAZNSS010000600.1:0-2925 GCA_964575465.1 uncultured Holophagales bacterium
GTCATCGAGACGCCGCCGAAGGACCGCCTCGCCATCGCGACGCACGTCGTCCCGCAGGGGGACGAGGTCGTGAGGGAGGCGATCCGCGCCGAGCTCGACCGGGGCGGGCAGGTCTACTTCGTCCACAACAGGATCGAGGGGCTCGGCGTCTGGCGCGAGAGGCTCGCGGAGCTCGTCCCCGAGTGCCGCGTCGTCGTGGGGCACGGGCAGATGTCGGAGGGGGAGCTCGAGCGGACGATGCGCGCGTTCACGACGCGCGCGGCCGACCTCCTCCTCGCGACGACGATCGTCGAGAACGGCCTCGACATCCCGACGGCGAACACGATGCTCATCGACCGGGCCGACCTCTACGGCCTCTCGCAGCTCTACCAGCTCCGCGGGCGGGTCGGGCGGAGCGACAAGCCCGCCTCCTGCTGGCTCCTCGTCCCGCCCGGGATGCCGCTGACCGACGACGCGCGGCGGCGCCTCCGCGCGATCCAGGAGTTCTCCGACCTCGGCGCGGGCTTCCGGATCGCCGCCAAGGACCTCGAGATCCGCGGAGCGGGAAACGTCCTCGGCGGCGAGCAGTCGGGGCACATCGACGCCGTCGGCTTCGAGACGTACGTGTCGCTCCTCGAGGAGGCGATCGGAGAGCTGAAGGGGGAGCCGGTCGCGGAGAAGAGGGATGTGACGCTCCAGCTGGGCCTGCCGCTCGGGCTGCCGAAGAAGTGGATCGGGGAGGAGAGCCTCAGGATGGCGCTCTACAAGCGGCTCGCCACGGCCGACGGGATCGACGCGCTCGACAACCTCGCGAAGGAGGCGGGAGACCGCTACGGGACGCCGCCCCCGGAGTTCGAGCGGCTCCTCGGCCTCTCGCGGCTGCGCCTCGTCGCCCTCGACCTCGGCGTCCGCTCGATCCAGCGCCGGGGCGCCGAGCTCGCGGTGAGCCTCGAGAAGGGGCACCGCCTCGACCCCGACCGGTTCCTCACGGCGCTCCGGGCGAAGTCGATCGCGGCCTCGGGGCCCGACTCGTTCCGTGCCCCGGAGCTCTTCCGCGGGCTGGCGCCCGACGCCGAGGAGGTCTGCGGGGTGGCCGGGCGATTCCTCGTCTCGCTCGCCCGGCCCGGGGCCCTCGTCGCCCCCGGCCTCCTCTCCGCGTTCGGAGGAGGGCCTTCGTGAAGCGCCTCGGCCCCCTGCTCGCCGTCGCGCTCCTCGCCGCCACCGTCTTCCCTGGCCTCGCCGCGTGCGCGCGAAAGGGGCCGCGCGCCGCGGAGAGCGCGTCGGTGGTCGCCATGATCGGCGAGGAGCCGGTCGAGGAGGAGGACTTCGGGAACTACGTTCGTGCGGCGGCCGGCGCACCGCTCTCGAAGGTCTCTCCCCAGGTCGCTTCGAGCCTGCTCGACCAGTACCTCGAGGAGCGCCTTCTCCAGAAGGCCGTCGACGCCGCGGAGCCGGGTCCGAAGGGGGAGACGGCGGCGGAGCGCCGACGAGAGGTCCTCGAGAGGAGCGCGCGCCTCGAGGCGATCACGGACGAAGAGCTGAGGGCCGAGTACGACCGCCAGCCCGAGCGGTGGCAGCACCCGCCGCTCGTGAAGCTCTCCCAGATGCTCCTGCCGACCCGCGAGGCCGCGGAGGCCGCGCGCCGGAAGGTCCTCTCGGGCGCGGAGTGGAACGCCGTCTCGAAGGAGTCGAGCCAGGCCCCGAACGCCGCGTCGGGGGGAGGGCTCGGCTGGCTCTCCCGGACCGACCTCCCGCGCGAGTTCGAGAAGGCGGTCTGGGGCCTCCCGGCGGGAGGCGTCAGCCCGATCCTGCCGGCGGGGCACGGGGTCCACGTCTTCCGCGTCGACGAGCGGGCGGACGGGCGCGTCGTCCCGTTCGAGGAGGCGCGACCGGCCCTCCGGCTCGCTCTCGCGGAACGCCGGAGCTCCGAGGCGCTCGCGGCCCTCCTTGCCGATTCGAGGAAGCGCTGGAGCGTGGTGGTCCTCGAGGAGCACCTCCCGTTCCCGTACGTGGGCGGGGGGCGGCCCGCTTTTCGCTAGACTCCGCGCCGTGACGCCGCTCCGACGCCTCCTTGGCACTGCCTTCGCCCTTCCCCTCGCCTTCGCGGCCCTCCCCGTGTCCGGGGAGGTCATCGACCGGATCCTCGTCCACGTCAACGCGCGCATCGTCACCCAGACCCAGCTCGACGCCCGGGTCGAGGCGGCGCTTCGCGAGGCTCCTCCCGGTCTCGATGCGGCCCGGCGGGAGGAGGTGCGGAAGGCGTCCCTGAAGGAGCTCGTCAACGAGGCCCTCCTCGAGGACCGGGCCCGCGACCTGGACGTCGTCTCGACCGACGAGGAGGTCGAGGAGCAGATCAAGCGGCTCAAGGAGCAGAACAACGTCAAGTCCGAGGAGGAGTTCACGAAGGCGCTCGAGTCCTCCGGCCTGACGCCGGAGAGGCTCCGCGACCAGATCAAGCGGTCGTCGACGATCCAGCGCGTCATCGGGCGCGAGGTGAACAGCAAGGTCGACCTCTCCGACGACGCCATGCGCCTCGCCTACGAGCGCGAGAAGGAGCAGTGGGCGATTCCCGAGAAGGTGCGCGTCGCCGAGGTCCTGGTCAACCTCGGGCCCGGGGCCGAGGAGAAGGCCCGGGAGGCCGCCCGGCTCGCGAAGGGAGGGACGAAGTTCGAGGACGTCGTCCTGCGCTTCTCCGACGGGCCGACCCGCTCGAAGGGGGGCGACATGGGGACCGTCGGGAAGGGGGAGCTCTCGGCCGACATCGACAAGGCCGCCTTCTCCCTTCCCTCGGGCGGGATCTCGGACCCGATCCAGACGAAGTCGGGCTGGCACGTCGTGAAGGTCGTCGAGAAGCTCCCGGCGACCTACAAGCCCTACTCCGAGGTCAAGGCCGAGATCCTCAAGAAGGAGCAGGAGACCCAGTTCCAGAAGAAGCTCGCGGAGTAC
>CAZNSS010000601.1:0-2924 GCA_964575465.1 uncultured Holophagales bacterium
GAGGAGTTCGGCTTCGCGACGACGCCGCTCATCGCGCTCGGCTGCGTGATGATGCGGGCCTGCCACCTGAACACCTGCCCGGTCGGGGTCGCGACGCAGGACCCCGAGCTGCGAAAGCGGTTCACGGGCGACCCGGAGCACGTCGCGAACTTCATGAGGTTCGTGGCGATGGAGGTGCGCGAGCTGATGGCGCACCTCGGCTACACGGAGTTCTACAAGATGGTCGGGCGGAGCGAGCGGCTCGAGATGCGCCGCGCCGTCGACCACTGGAAGGCCCGGACGCTCGACTTCTCGCGGATCCTCTGGAAGCCGACCGTGCCGCGCGAGGTGAAGCGGACGTTCCGCTTCCCGCAGGAGCACGGCCTCGAGGAGGCGCTCGACGCCACGACGCTCATCCCGCTCTGCCGCCCGGCGATCGAGAGCGGGACGCCGGTGACGGCGACGCTCCCGATCCAGAACGGCAACCGCGTCGTCGGGACGATGCTCGGGAGCGCGGTGACGCGCCGCTGGGGCGCCGCGGGGCTCCCCGACGGCACGATCCGCCTCCGCTTCCAGGGCTCGGCGGGGCAGAGCTTCGGCGCCTTCGTCCCGGCCGGGATGACGCTCTCCCTCGAGGGCGACGCGAACGACTACGTCGGCAAGGGGCTCTCGGGCGGGCGGATCGTCGTCGTTCCGCCTTCGGGCGCGACGTTCGTCCCGGAGGAGAACGTCATCGTCGGGAACGTCGCCTTCTACGGGGCGACCGCCGGCGAGGCGTTCATCCGGGGCGTCGCCGGCGAGCGGTTCTGCGTCCGCAACTCGGGCGCCACCGCCGTCGTGGAGGGGATCGGCGACCACGGCTGCGAGTACATGACCGGCGGGCGCGTCGTCGTCCTCGGCCCGGCGGGGCGCAACTTCGCCGCGGGGATGTCGGGAGGCGTCGCGTACGTCCTCGACGAGGCGGGCGACTTCGGCCACCGCTGCAACACCGAGCTCGTCGGCCTCGGCCGCGTGGAGGACGAGGCCGAGGCCGCGGAGCTGAAGGAGCTCGTCCGCCGGCACGCCGCCGCGACGAAGAGCGCGCGGGCGGCGCAGGTCCTGGCCGAATGGGAGACGTTCCTCCCGCGCTTCGTCCGCGTGATGCCGAACGACTACCGGAGGGTCCTCGAGGCGCAGGCGCGGATGCGCGAGAAGGGGCTTTCCGAGGACGAGGCCGTCATGGCGGCGTTCACGGAGAACGCGCGGGCCGTCGCGCGGGCGAGCGGGAGCTGACGATGGGCAAGCCGACCGGTTTCCTCGAGTATCGGAGGGAGGGGCCCGGGCAGCGGACCCCGGCGGAGCGGGTGAAGGACTGGAACGAGTCGCACCCGGAGGTCCCCGAGGAGCTCCTGCGGCGCCAGGGCGCCCGCTGCATGGACTGCGGGACGCCGTTCTGCCACACGGGCAAGCTCATCGCCGGGATGGCCTCGGGCTGCCCGGTGAACAACCTCATCCCCGACTGGAACGACCTCGTGTTCCGCGGCCAGTGGCGCGAGGCCTCCATCCGGCTCCACCAGACGAACAACTTCCCCGAGTTCACGGGGCGGGTCTGCCCGGCGCCCTGCGAGGGCTCCTGCACGCTCGCCCTGAACGACGACGCCGTGACGATCAAGGCGATCGAGTGCGCCATCGTGGACCGCGCCTTCGACGAGGGGTGGATCTCGCCGGAGCCTCCGGCGTCGCGCACCGGCAAGCGCGTGGCGGTCGTGGGGTCGGGGCCGGCGGGCCTCGCGTGCGCCGCGCAGCTCAACAAGGCGGGGCACACCGTCACCGTCTTCGAGCGGGCAGACCGGGTCGGTGGCCTCCTGATGTACGGCATCCCGAACATGAAGCTCGACAAGAGGCTCGTCGAGCGGCGCGTTCGGCTTCTGGGCAGCGCGGGGGTCCGCTTCGTGACCGGGGTCGAGATCGGCCGGGACGTCCCCTCGCAGAGCCTCCTGGCGGACTACGACGCCGCGGTCCTCTGCATCGGCTCCACGGTCGGCCGCGACCTCCAGGTCGAGGGGCGGGGCCTCTCCGGGATCCACCTCGCGATGGAGTTCCTCCACGCGAACACGCGGAGCCTCCTCGACTCGGCCCATGCCGACGGTCTCTTCATCCCGGCCGCCGGGAAGAACGTCGTCGTCATCGGCGGCGGCGACACCGGGACCGACTGCGTCGGGACCGCCCTCCGCCACGGGGCCGCGAGCGTCGTCCAGCTCGAGATCCTGCCGAGGCCGCCGGAGACGCGCGCGCCCGACAACCCCTGGCCGCAGTGGCCGAAGCTCTACAAGCTCGACTACGGGCAGGAGGAGGCGGCCGCGCTCCAGGGCGCGGACCCCCGGCGGTACTCGGTGCAGACGAAACGATTCGTCGGCGACGTGGAAGGGCGCGTCCGCGAGGTCCGGACGGTCGGTATCGAGTGGAGGAAGGGGCCGGACGGCCGCTTCCTGCCCCACGAGCTCCCGGGGACCGAGCAGGTCGTCCCGGCCGACCTCGTCCTCCTCGCCCTCGGCTTCGTCGGGCCGGAGCGCCGCGGGCCGGTGGAAGACCTCGGGATCAGGCTCGACGAACGGGGGAACGTCGTCACCGACGCCGAGAAGATGACGAGCGTCCCGGGGGTCTTCGCCGCGGGCGACGCGGTGAGAGGCCAATCCCTCGTCGTCTGGGCCATCCACGAGGGGCGGAAGGCCGCCCGGGGGGTCGACCGGCACCTGATGTACGGCGAGACCTACCTCCCCTGACGGCGGGATCCCGAACGGCTATCATGTCCGGCCGGCCTCCCCGGCCCCATGAAGGAGATCCCGCCCATGAGCCACGCCCTCTCCGGTCTCGAGCCGAAGCTGCTCTGGGACCACTTCGCCGCCCTCGCCGCGATCCCCCGCGGCTCGAAGAACGAGGCCGCCGCGACGACCCACGTCGTCGCC
>CAZNSS010000602.1:0-2917 GCA_964575465.1 uncultured Holophagales bacterium
ACCTCCCGACGGCCCTCGCCGCCGACGAGATGTACCGCCAGCTGAACTACAAGGGTGAGCCCACCTTCGAGGCGACCGCTCCGACCGGCGTCGGCGTCTTCGACACGCTGAAAGCCGTCGCGAAGCAGGTGCTGATGGAGCTGCGGAAGAAGTAGTCTCGGCCTCCGGAACCGGAAATGGCTGAAATGCGAAGAGGCGGGGATTTCCCCGCCTCTCGTTCGTTCCGGTCGCCGGGGCGGAGCGTTCCCTACTCCTCCGGCAGCTCGTGCTCCTCTTCCTCGAACCGGACGCCGCCCGGGAGGAGGTACTTGAGGACGAGGTCGGCGAAGCGCTCGGCGAACGAGGAGCGGGCGAGGACCTCGTCGAATCCGGCCGCGATGGCCTTCTCCTTCAGGTCCTTGCGGGCGATGTCGAAGTAGCCGATGACCGGGATCGCGGCGGTCGCGGCATCCTTCTTCAGGCGGGCGACGGCCTCGAACGGGGGAGACTTGAGCGCAAGGTCGACGACGACGATGACCGGTGCGGACGGGTCGATGACGCCCGCGGCCCCGGCGGGATCGGAGACGAAGACCGTCGTGGCACCCACCGAACGGACCGCGGTGTCGATTTTCGTCTTCCAGAAAGGGTCTTCGACCAGGGCAATGACCTTGCGATTCACAGGGGCCTCCTCGGAGCGGACGTCGGGTTCGCCTTGGACGGTGCTCCTCCGCACGTCAGGGACACCGCCAGTATAGGCCGCGAGAGCTAGCGCCGGAAAAGAGGGAGGAGGGTCGGCTCGAGCCGCCGGAGGAGCTCCGCCGTGGCGTCGACGTCGCGCCGGCAGTAATCGAGAATCTCCGGAAGCCTGCCCTCCGCGTAGGCGTCCCCGACCGCGTAACCGTGCATTTCGGCCGACTTCGGCGAAGGGATGCCGAAGGCGACGCAGGCCGCGTGGAGAGACGGGCGGGTCCCGGCGGCTCCCTGGAAGGTGAGGACCTCCATCAGGTCGACGTGGGAATCGACGGAGTAGCGGTAGCCCGAGAGGTTCCGCGACGGCGCGACCCCGTGGATCGCGCTCCGTACCGAGAGGAACGGCCCGTCGAAGGAGCGGCCGTTGAACGAGACGAGGCGGTCGAAGCGGGACGCCGTCTCCCAGAAGCCGGCCAGGAGGTCCTTCTCGTCGCCGCCGATCACCTCGAAGAGGCCGTCGGTCGAAGGGCGCGAAACGGGGGCCGCCGCCTCGTACCAGACCTTCCCGTGTCCCGTGTCGGGGTTCAGGGCGGCGATGACGATCACCTTTGCGGCGTAGGGGGAGAGCGAGCGCCAGTCCTTCTTCGACCGGTAGCTCTCGCCGTCCTCCGCCCCCCGCGTGAGCCACTCCCTCACGAGCGGGTCGAGGTCGAGCCAGGGCAACCCGACCGTCTCGATGTCGAAAACCAGTGTCTTCATGGCACCGCCGGCGTCGGCGTCGAGACGGGGATGACCGTCTCGACCGGGGCGGGAGGCGGCGTCACCGGGCCGAGGCGGGCTTCGAGCCAGGCGAACGTCGCTTCCTTGGCGGCGGGCTCGGTCCGGAGGAGCTCGAGGGCATGGGCCGAGCCCGGGTAGACGACGGCGGACTTCGGCTCCCGGCCCGAGGCGTCGAGGGCCCGGGCAGAGGCGGCCCGGCCGGGGTCCTTCTCCGAGGCGAGGACGAGGAGCCCCCTCGGAGACGCCGGGCGAGGCCCCGCGAGCGGAGCGAGCTGCTCGGCGTTCGCCGAGACGGAGACGCCGGACTCCGCCCAGCCGTTCGCGGTGGCCAGGGCGGCGAGGTTGCCCGAGAGCGAGAGGCCGAGGACGCCGACGCGGGGGCTGCGGGATCGGAGCCAGGCGCAGGCGGCCTCGACGTCGCGCGGGAAGGCGTTCGGGGAGGTCTGCATCGACGGCGAGAGCCCGACGCGCGCCCCGCCCTTCCAGACGGACTCGCCGTGACCCCTCAGGTCGAGCGCGAGCGTCGCGAACCCCCTCGCGGCGAGCTCGGTGGCGAGGTCGGCCATCTCGCGCCTCTCGCGGGAGAAGGGGTGGAGGAGGAGGACCGAGGGGGCGGCCGCGCCGCCCGGCGCGGGCTTCCACGTCGCGACGAGCTTCACGCCGTCGCTCGACGGGAAGGAGACCTCGTCGGGGTCGTGCGGGCGGGGAACGGCCGCCGGGACCGGTGTCGCCTTCTTCTTCGACTTCTTCTTCGTCGCTGCCCCTGCGGGGAGAGCCGTCCCGCCAGCGAGGAGCGCCAGCGCGAGCCCGAGCGCCGCCGCGTGGCGGGGGCTCGCGATTCGCAGCCGCGAGGCGGGAACACCGGTCGCCCCGGGTCGAGTCATGCGCGCCTCCTCGGAACGGCGGGATGGTAGCAAACGGGAAACCCCGGCGAGGCCGGGCCGTAGAATCGCTCGCGTGAGCGTCGCGAACCTCGCCGAACCCCCGGTGCCGCCTCTGCCCGCCGACCTCCCGGAGGCGATCCTGCGGCTGAAGGAGGAGCGGGACGCCCTCATCCTGGCCCACTACTACCAGGAGTCGGAGATCCAGGACCTCGCCGACTTCGTGGGCGACTCGCTCGAGCTGGCCCGGAAGGGGAAGGAGGCCCCGCAGGCGGTCATCGCGTTCTGCGGCGTCCACTTCATGGCCGAGACGTCGAAGATCCTGACCCCGGAGAAGACCGTCGTCGTCCCCGACCTCGAGGCCGGCTGCTCGCTCGCCGACGGCTGCCCGGCACCGTTCTTCGCCGAATGGCTCCGGAAGCACCCCGGGCACACGGTCGTCTCCTACATCAACTGCTCGGCCGCGGTGAAGGCGCTCTCGGACGTCATCGTCACCTCCTCCTCGGCCGAGGCGATCCTTCGCCAGCTCCCGGACCCGATCGTCTTCGCCCCCGACCGCAACCTGGCGGCATGGCTCGAGAAGAAGC
>CAZNSS010000603.1:0-2914 GCA_964575465.1 uncultured Holophagales bacterium
CGCAGCCCGCGGCGAGCGTCGCCAGGAGGAGGATCGCGACGGTTCGGCGCGCGGGCCGCAGGATCACCCTCGCCTCCTCAGAAGCTGAAGGCCGCGCCGAACTGCAGCCGCCGCGGGTTGTAGCCGTTGTTGGCCTTCCCGAAATTGGCGTTCACGTCGGGGAGGGCCGGCTTGAAGCCCTCGTAGTTCTTCTCGTTCGTGTAGTTCGAGATGTTGAGGACCTCGGCGAAGAGGTTCACGCCGTAGGCGCCGCCGAGCACGAAGCGCTTCTCGAGGCGGAAGTCGACGCTCTGCGTCCACTTCGGCGGGTCGCCCCCGCCGACGTACAGCGTGCAGGCGGTCCAGCCGGCCGAGCAGTCGGTGACCTCGAAGGGGAAGCCCGATCCCGTCGTGACGAGGGTGGAGAGGCGGAAGCCCCACGGAAGGTCGGCCAGGGCCGACAGCGTGATCTGGTGGTCCTGGGCGAGGTTGCTCCGCTGCCTGAAGCCGTAGGCCGGGTCGAGGGCGTTGGCGCTGTAGAAGTCGTTCCCCGTCTGCTCGGCCTTGCCGTTGACGTAGGAGAGCGAGGCGCTCCACCCGTTCTTGTAGGGCTTCTCGACGACGACCTGGAACGACTGGAACCACGACTCCTTCGTCCTCGACAGGTTCGCGATGGCGAAGCCCGGGACCTGCCGGGCGCCCCAGTCGCACTCGGTCTGGCCCGGCTTCTTGACGGCGCAGGTCCAGGTCAGCTGGTTCTTCGAGTGGACGTCCGTATAGGCGACGGACGCGTTGAAGAGGCCGAAGTTCTGCCGGATGCCGAGGCTCCACTGGTTCGACGAGGGCGGCTCGAGGTTGTCGTTGTTGAAGAGATAGGCCTCGGGCTGCCCCGCGATCCCCAGCGAAACGAGCTGCCGCAGAACGTCCGGGTCGTAGTAGGCCGGGTTCCACTTCAGGGCCGGACGCCCGTCGACCGGGCTGCCGTCCTTGGAGAACCAGATCTCCGAGCTGTTCCACTGGGTGCGGTACTTCTCGTCGAGCATGTCGTTGAAGAGGGTCCGGTCGGCGTAGATGCCCCACCCGCCGTGGACGACCGTCTTCCCCTCTCCCGTGACGTCCCAGGAGATGCCGAGCCGCGGCTGGATCATCCCGGTGTACGCGGGACGATCCGTCCCGTCGGTGAAGTAGTTCGCCGGGTAGAGCGGCCCGTAGCCCGCGACGATCTCGTCCGGCGTGACGTAGTCGTTGTTGAGCATGTTGCTCTCGTAGTCCCAGCGAAGGCCGATGTTCGCCGTGACCCGGGAGCTGAAGCGCCAGTCGTCCTGGAGGTAGATGCCGAACTGCGTGTTCGACGACGAGAGGTCCGGGTCACCGAAGCCGAGATTCGCCCGGTACGGCATGTCGCCCGGAGTGGAGACGTAGAGGTCGGCGCGGTAGGAGTAGAGAGGGTTGACGTTGATTTCCTTGACCGCCGTGTAGTCCAGGAAGTCGACCGCGAGGCCCGCCTTGACGACGTGCTCGCCGGCCCACTGCAGGTTCAGCAGGGTGGCGTCGTCCCGGAAGGCGAAACGCTTCTGCGTGAAGTTCTGCTGCGAGTCCTTGCTCCCGATCCGCATCAGGCCTTCGTAGTTCTGCCCGTAGATGCTCGAGTCCTCGGGGACCGGGTTCCACCTGTAGTTCTGGTAGCTGACCGTCGCCTCGTTGAGGACGTTCCCGAGGACGATCGTGTGCTTGCCGCGGACCGTCCAGACGTCGTTCTTGACGTTCTCGGCGGCCTGGTAGCTCGTCGCGCCGCCGAAGCCGCGGATGTCGGTCTCGTGACGGTAGTCACCGGAGACGTCGACGCTGGAGCTGTCGTTGAGCGTCGCGGTGAGCTTGCCGAAGAGGAGCGTCGACCGGAACTCGCTCGGGTAGAGCCCCTCGTACTTCTCGAACCCCTGCCGGAACGCCGGCGACCAGGCCCCCCAGGTGTCCGGCCGGACCTCCGACTCGCGGTCCTGGGCGTTCCCCTCGTAAGCGGCGAAGAAGTGGACCTTGTCCTTCACGATGGGGCCGCCCAGGCTGAGCCCCGGCTGCCAGCGGGTGTATTCGGGCTTGACGGCTTCGTACCCGCCCTCGTCCGCCTTCCGCTGCGTGACCCCGTCGATCGCGACGAGACTCTTGTTCTGGTAGTAGGCGAAGGCCTCGCCGTGGAGATCGTTGCCCCCGGACTTCGTCACGGCGGAGATCACGGCGCTCGACGCCTTCTGGTACTCCGCCTTGAAGTTCTGGGTGATGACCTTGAACTCCTGGACGGCGTTCTGCGGGAAGGGATTCCCCTTGCTGGAATCCTGCCCGACCGACCCCCCCTGAAGGATGTCGTTCTTGTAGCTCGTTCCGTCGATGAAGACGTTCGTGTTCATCGAGCGCTGGGCGCCGTAGCTGAACTCCTGACGCTCCTCGTCTCGCGAGATGCGGACGCCGGGGGCGATGACGGCGGCGTTCAGGAAGTTCCGCGACGACTGAGGAAGCATCTGGAGCTGGTCGGTACCGACGTTGGTCCCGATCTCCGACGTGATCCGCTCGACCTGGGCCTCGGCAGACGTCGCGACGACCGCGACTTCGGCGGCGAGCTTGCCGGGCTTCAGCGCGATGTCCTGCGTCAGGCTCTGGCCGACGCCGACCTGGATCGCCTTCTTCCAGGGCTCGTGGGCGCCGGTGGCGACGGCGACCTCGTACCTCCCGGCCGGGACGACGAGAACGTACGTGCCGTTCGCCGCCACCGCCGCCGAGGATCTTGCGCCGGACGCGGTGTTCACGGCCGTGACCGTGACGCCCGGGATCGGTCCCTGAGAGTCGGTGACCGTTCCCCGCACCTGACCCGTCGTCGTCTGGCCGAAAGCCGGCAGGGCGACGAGGGTCACGGCGACGAGGACGACGGCCGGGATGGCCAGGA
>CAZNSS010000604.1:0-2912 GCA_964575465.1 uncultured Holophagales bacterium
GCGCTTCTGGCTCAACCTCCAGGTCCGATTCGAACTCGAGACCGAGCGCGACCGCACCGGGGCACGCATCGCTCAAGAGGTTCCGGTTCTCTTGAAGGGCAGCTGAGCCGTGCCCTAACGCGGGTTGCACCGGACTCGCTTCGCTCGCCGCTGACACCCACGGTTAGGCCATTCTGCCGCAGGACTACCAGCGGTATGCTTGTGGTATGAAGACCGCCGTCTCCATTCCGGATCCTGTGTTCAAGGCAGCCGACAAGCTGGCCCATCGCCTCGGCATGTCGCGCAGCAGCCTCTACGCCGAGGCTCTGCATCGGTATCTCCAGCTTCACGACGAACACGCCATCACCTCCAAGCTCAACGAGGTCCTGGCTCACGAGTCTTCGGAACTCCACCCGCGGCTTCAGAGCATTCAGGCGCGATCCATTCCGCGCGAGTCATGGAAGTAGCGCGCGGCGAGGTCTGGTGGGCCGACCTCCCAGACCCGGTGGCGTCCTCTCCTGGCGGTACCCACCCCGTGCTCATCGTGCAGGCCAACGCGTTCAACCGCAGCCGGCTTTCAACTGTCGTCGCAGTCGTTCTTACCACTAACGTCCGTCTCGCCGCGATGCCTGGCAACGTCCTCGTGCCCGCCAAAGAGGCAGGGCTCCCGAAGCCTTCCGTGGTCAACGTCACTCAGGTCATTACGGCAGACCGGTCGTTTCTCCGGTCGCGGGCCGGCAAGCTCAGAGCCGAGACACTCGAGAGGGTCGACCATAGCCTGTCAGTCGTCCTCGGTCTCATCTAGGGAACGCCCTACCCCGGCATGCAGCGGACTCGCTGCGCTCGCCGGTGAACCCACGGTTAGGCTCGTCACTCGAGTATCATGGTATCCTCAACGTAGCTACACAAGGAGGCCGCCATGCACTCCAAGGTCCAGAAGTGGGGCAACAGCCTCGCGCTCCGCATCCCAAAGGCCTTCGCTCTCGAAGTCGGCCTCCGCGAGGACGCCGCGGTCGACGTTTCCGTCCGGCAGGGGCACCTCGTGGTCGCGCCGCTGAAAGCCCCCGCGTACAGCCTTAGCGAACTTGTGGCCGGGGTCAACCGGCGCAATCTCCACGGCGAGACCGACTTCGGGCCTGCCGTCGGTCGCGAGGCCTGGTAGCGTCGTGGCTTTCGTCCCAGACCGCGGGCATCTCATCTGGCTCACCTTCAACCCTCAGGCGGGTCACGAGCAGGCTGGGCGGCGTCCGGCACTCGTTCTGTCACCCGCCTCTTACAACGGTAAGGTCGGGCTCCTCATCGCCTGCCCCGTCACGAGCCAGTCGAAGGGCTATCCATTCGAGGTTGCTCTTCCCGTCGGCCTTCCCGTGTCCGGCGCCATCCTCGCGGACCAGCTTCGTAGTCTCGACTGGCGTGTCCGCGAAGCGGCGCTCATCTGCACTGCACCGCCTGCCGCCGTCGCAGAGGCCCTCGCGAAGGCGTCGGCCCTTCTTCAGCCGCAGTAGCCGCCGAGCCCAACCCCGGCATGCAGCGGACTCGCTGCGCTCGCCGCTGACGCCCACGGCTAGAAGTCACGGCCAACACTCCTCGTCCTTGAAAGGCGGGACTCCCGCATGACGTCATCCCACACGACGCCTGGAGCAGTCGAAGTCGCCTATCCGCGGTCGCAGTTCCAGTGGCGGGCTCTTCCCTTGCGCTCCTTGAAGGCGTGTGCACGGGAAGTCCGGGCCCTCGCTGGGCCAGCGCCGTCCAACCCGTCGTCCAGCGGCCTTCGCCTCGCTGCGCTCGCTCGCCGCTGACGCCCACCGTTCGGCGAAGGACAAAACATATGCTACAAGGTGAATCACAGGCCATGGATTGCTCCCTCACTACCCCGACGCCGTTCCCCGTTCTGACCGTTCAGGACGAAATCGCGGCGTTCTTCGTCAGCTATCTTGATGCCTTTGCCCGCAACGATGCCGATGCAGTGAGCGAGCTGTGGGATCCGGTTGGGCTTTTCCCGTCGCCCACCGGCAACTCCGCGATGGAGAGACAGGCGTTTCGCGACCATTGCGCCACGCTGATGAACTTCTATCGAAAGCAAGGCGTCGTGCGGCCCGTAGGTGAAGTTCTGGCTCAGGCCGAACTGTTTCCAAATGTTGCCGAGGTTCGCGTGGCATACCGGATGCTTGGCAAAGGAGACGAACTCATCGCCGGATGGGAGCACGTCTACATCCTGCGCCGAACCGACTGTTGGCGGGTATCGCTAACGATCGCCGATGGCGAGATCGCGGCGTGGGCCGCATGTGGTGCTCAGCTCTAGTACCGGTCCGCGACCTCGGTCCTTTCATCGTTTGCGAGGGCGTCGTTCGCGAGTGCCTCGGCACTCTTCGCGGCCACTATCTGGCCTATGTCGCGGCCTGGGAGCCCGGACATCAGACGCATGTCGTTCCGCCAGGCAGGTCCCGGCTGCGCTCCAGGCAGGCACTCCGGTACACACCTCTCCGCGTCTTCGTCGAGCCGGCGCCATCTAACCCGGCTTGCAGCGGACTTCACTCGCCGCTGATGCCCACGGTTAGACCACCCCGGACAGCAGGCGCGTAGCATCGACGGGTCGTGGCACCGCTCGGCATCGCGCTCCTGCGGCAGCTCATCCGATCCCGGCAGTACGTGGTGTCCATCCACGCTGCCGACGAGCTCGAAGACGACGGGCTCTCTGTCCTCGACCTTGAGAGCATCGTCCTCACCGGCCGCATCGTTGAGCGCCAACGCGACCGCACATCGCGCGAGCTGAAGGTCGTCGTTCGCGGGCAGGACCTCGCGGGGTCCGCGTGCTGCACCGTCGCCAAGATCGGCCCGACCGGCCGCGCTATCACCATCGCGGTCTATGTCGAAGGCTAAGGCTCCCGCATGCGACTTCTGCGGCCATCCGGGCCTGCAGACGAAGCTCGTCA
>CAZNSS010000605.1:0-2912 GCA_964575465.1 uncultured Holophagales bacterium
GGGAAGAGGAAGATCCAGATGATGTCGACGAAGTGCCAGTAGAGGCCGACCCCCTCCACCCAGTTGTGGTTCTCGGCGGAGAACTCGCCCCGGAGCGCCTTCGGGACGAGGAAGGCGAGGAGGCCGAGGCCGACGATCATGTGGAGGGCGTGGAGCCCCGTCATGCAGAAGTAGAGGACGAAGAAGGTCTGCGCGGCGGGGTCGGTCGTCCCGGGGATGTGGAAACCCTCGCCCGGGATGAGGTGGTGGACCCACTTGTGGTGGTACTCGAAGCCCTTCACGACGAGGAACGCCGTGCCGAGCGTCATCGTCGCGGCGAGCCAGCCGGCGATCTGCTTCGCCCGGCCGAGCTGCGCCGCCCGGACGCCGAGGACCATCGTGAGGGAGCTCCCGATGAGGACGATCGTGTTGAGGAGCCCCAGGGGGATGTCGAGCTGGTTCGAGCCGAGCGCGAAGTACGTGGGGTACTTCCAGCGGTAGACCGTGTAGGTCAGGAAGAGGCCCCCGAAGAACATCAGCTCCTGGGCGATGAAGAGCCACATCCCGAGCGTGGCGGCCTCGCGCTGCTGGTCGTAGTCGTCGAAGTGGTGGGCGAGGGCGGCCGGACGCGTCTCAGACGCCAACGGTCACCTCCTTGGAAGGGGTCGAGGTCTCGTACGCGTAGGCCTCCTCGGTCACGACGGGCGGGACGAGGAAGTTCTCGACGGGCGGCGGGGAGGTCGTCTCCCACTCGAGGCCCTTGGCGCCCCACGGGTTCGCCGGGGCCTTCTCCCCGAACTTCAGCGACCAGAGGAGGTAGATCACCGGCAGGAGGTAGCCGAATCCGAGGATCGTCGCTCCCGCGGAGGAGAGGACGTTCCACGTCTGGAACTCGGCCGGGTACATGTGGTACCGCCGCGGCATGCCGAGGTAGCCGAGGATGAACTGCGGGAAGAACGTGGTGTTGAAGCCGATGAAGATGACGAGGGCGGAGATCTTCGACCAGAACTCGTTGTAGAGCCGTCCGGTGATCTTCGGCCACCAGAAGTGGAGTCCGCCGAGGTAGCCCATGATCGCGCTCCCGACCATGACGTAGTGGAAGTGCGCGACGATGAAGTAGGTGTCGTGGACGTGGATGTCGATGCCGAGCGTCCCGAGCATGACCCCCGTCAGGCCGCCGATCAGGAAGACGCCGATGAAGCCGAGGGCGTAGAGCATCGGCGTCTGGAGCGAGATCGAGCCCTTGTAGAGCGTCGCCGTCCAGTTGAAGACCTTCACCGCCGAGGGGATCGCGACGAGCATCGTCAGGAACGAGAAGATCGCCCCGGCCACGACCGACTGCCCCGAGATGTACATGTGGTGGCCCCAGACGAGGAAGCCGATGACCGCGATGAAGAGGCTCGAGAACGCGACGAAGTGGTAGCCGAAGACCCTCTTGCGGGAGAAGGCGGTGACGAGCTCGCTCATCACGCCCATCGACGGCAGGATCATGATGTAGACGGCCGGGTGCGAGTAGAACCAGAAGAGGTGCTGGAAGAGGAGCGGGTCGCCGCCGTACTTCGGGTCGAAGACGCCGATGTGGAAGAGGCGCTCGGCGCCGACGAGGAGGATCGCGATGGCGACGACCGGCGTCCCGAGGATCTGGATGATGCTCGTCGCGTAGTGGGCCCAGACGAAGAGCGGGAGCCGGAACCAGGTGAGGCCCGGGGCCCGCATCCGGTGGATCGTGACGATGAAGTTGAGGCCCGTCAGGATCGACGAGAAGCCGGCGACGAAGATGCCGACGGCGGTGATGATGACCTGCCCCTGGGCGAAGGTGGTCGACATCGGCGTGTAGAACGTCCAGCCGGTGTCGATGCCGCCCGTCAGGAGCGAGACGAACGTCATCACCCCGCCGATCATGTAGAGGTACCAGCTCGCGAGGTTGAGGCGGGGGAAGGCGAGGTCCTTGGCGCCGATCATGATCGGCAGGAGGAAGTTCCCGAGCACCGCCGGGATCGACGGGATCAGGAAGAAGAAGATCATCAGGATGCCGTGCATCGTGAAGAGCCGGTTGTAGACGTCGGAGGAGAAGAGGTCCCCCTGCGGCGTCGCGAGCTCGGCGCGGATGAGCACGGCCATCAGGCCGCCGAGGACGAAGAAGACCGAGATGCCGAGGAGATAGAGGATCCCGATCCTCTTGTGGTCCCTCGTCAGGAGCCACGACGCCGGTCCGTGGGTGGCGTTCAGGTAGTTCGTCCCGCCGTCTCCGGCGTGGCTCGCGGGTGCGCTCACGACTTCCCTCCGGCCGCGGGGGCCACGGCCGCCGTCGGGGCGTTCCCGGCGGGCTTCAGGTCCCTGATGTACTTCACGAGCTGGACGATCTCCTCCTCGGAGATCTGGTCCTTGAAGGTCGGCATGATCGGCTGGTAGCCCTGGACGACCTTCGACGCCGGGCTCAGGATCGACTCCCGCACGTAGCTCTCGTCGGCGACGACGGTCCGGCCGTCGACGAGGGCGACCGTCTTCCCGAAGACCCCGTGAAGGACGGGGGCCCGCGCCGAGCTGTCGGACCGGTGGCAGGTGTTGCAGGCCTTGGAGACGAAGAGCTCCTCGCCCGTGGCGACGGTCCCGCCGGCCGACACGGCGCCCGCGAGCCACTGCCGGTAGTCCTGCGGCTCCATGACGTGGATCTTCCCGACCATCTTGGAGTGGTCGACGCCGCAGTACTGGTCGCAGAAGATGTGGTAGGTCCCCGTCTTCGTCGCCCGGAACCAGGCCGTGGTGTAGCGGCCGGGAAGGACGTCCATCTTGAGGCGGAACGCCGGGACGGAGAAATTGTGGATGACGTCCTCGGAGGTCATCGTCAGCTTCACCGCCTGGTTCACCGGCACGTGGAACTCGTTGATCTCGCGCTTCCCCTCGGGGTGCTCGACCTTCCACATCCACTGCTT
>CAZNSS010000606.1:0-2912 GCA_964575465.1 uncultured Holophagales bacterium
GATGGACGACCAGAACGCGGATTCTACGGAGTCCGGGCCGGACGGGCAACCCGGGAGAGGAGGGCGCGGTCCTCGGCGCTCGACGGGACGAGCCGGTCCAGGAGGTCCGGCCGGTGGCGGGCCGTCTCCTCGAACTGCTTCTCGCGGCGCCAGCGGCGAATCCGCTCGTGGTGCCCCGAGAGGAGCTCCTCGGGCACGACGAGCCCGCGGAAGTCCCGGGGCCGCGTGTAGTGCGGGTGGTCGAGGAGGCCGTCCTCGAAGCTGTCGAGGCGGACGCTGTCGGCCTCGCCGACGACGCCCGGGACGAAACGCGAGACGGCTTCGAGGAGGGCCAGCGACGCCACCTCTCCCCCGGGGAGGACGAAATCGCCGAGCGAGACCTCCTCGTCGAAGAGACCGGCCTCCCGGACGCGCTCGTCGACTCCCTCGTAGCGTCCGCAGACGAGGACGAGGCGGGGACGTTCCGCCAGCTCGCGCGCGAGCGCCGCGTCGAGGCGCCGGCCGCGCGGCGACAGGTAGATGACGTGGGGGGGCGGCGCCCCCTCCTCGGCCTTCAGCGCCTCGATCGCCGCGAAGAGCGGCGGAGCGGCGAGAACCATGCCGGGACCGCCGCCGAACGCCTCGTCGTCGACCTTCCGGTGGGGGTCGTCGCTGAAGAGACGCAGGTCGACGACGCGGACGTCGAGGATCCCCCCGTCGATCGCCTTCCCCACCAGCGCCTCGGAGAGCGGCGAGGCGAAGTACCCGGGGAAGATCGTGAGGAGGTCGAACCTCATGGGTCGAGCAGCCCCGCCGGCGGGTCGAGGACGATGACTCTCTTCTCGAGGTCGACGGAGACGACGATCGGCGTGACGAACGGGACGTCCCGCTCCCCCGACGGCGTCCGGAGCTCGAGCAGGGAACGCCCGCCGACCTCCTCGAGGCCCGTGACGACACCCAGCTCCCGGCCTGAGCGGTCGACCGCCCGGCACCCCTCGACGTCGAAGTGGTAGACGAAACCCGCGGGACGCGGGACCTCGCTTCCCCCGGGCACGGCGATGTCGAGACCGCGCAGCCCGTCGGCCTCCGTGCGTGAGGGAACCCCCTCGAACGTGACGAGGAGCCTCTCGCCGTTCGGACGGACCGAGGCGACGACGAGCTCCCGGCGGCGGTCGCCGGACGGGCCCGTCGCGATGACCTTCAGGCCCGGGACGAAACGCTCGGGGAAGTCGGTGAGGACCTCGACGCTCATCTCGCCGCGCAGGCCGTGAGGCCGCGCGAGGTGGCCGACGACGACGAGGTCCTCCGGCGCCACGCCGACCTGCCGCCCGTCAGGCCTTCGGGCGGGCCAGGAGCTTCTGGACCGTCTCGGAAGCCTCGGCACCCTTGGCGATCCAGACCTTCGCCTTCTCGGTGTCGAGGTTCAGGAGCGGCGGGTTCTTCGTCGGGTCGTAGTAGCCGAGCTCCTCGAGGATCTTGGCGGTCGGCGTCCGGCGGCTGTCGGAGACGACGATTCGGTAGGCGGGAGCATTGGTGCCGCCCGTGCGGCGGAGACGGATTTTCAGCATCGGTTTCCTTTCGGCGTGGTGGGAAGCGGGGCCTTCCGGCTCAGAAGCGCATCCGGGAAGCGCCCTTCATCAGTTTCTTCATCTCGAGGTACTGCTTGAGGAGCTGGTTGATGTCCTGGACCGAGGTGCCCGAGCCGCGCGCGACCCGGAGCTTGCGACTGCCGTTGAGGAGCTTCGGGTCGTTCCGCTCTTCGGCGGTCATCGAGTCGATCATCGCCTCGAGGTGCTTCGTGGCGTCGTCCTCGATCTGCAGGTCGCGAAGCTGCTTGAACGGCCCGACTTTCGGGAGATGCCCCACGAGGGTGGAAAGGGGCCCGAGCCGCTTGAGCTGGCGGAAGTGGTCTCTCAGGTCGTCGAGCGTGAACTCGTTCTTCCGGAGCCGGTCGACCGCCCGCTGCGCGGCCTTCTGGTCGGCCTCCGTCGAGACCTTCTCGATGAGCGTCATCACGTCGCCCATCCCGAGGATCCGGGAGGCGGCGCGGTCGGGGTGGAAGGCCTCGAGGTCTCCCGGCTTCTCGCCGATGCCTGCGAACTTGATGGGCCGGCCGACGACGGTGGCGAGGGAGAGCGCGGCGCCGCCACGCGCGTCGCCGTCCATCTTCGTCAGGATGACCCCCGTCAGCGGGAGCTTTTCGGAGAACGCGCGGGCCGAGAGGACGGCGTCCTGTCCGGTCATCGAGTCGGCCACGAAGAGGATCTCGTCGGGGTCGCAGGCCTCGCGGATCCGGGCGACCTCGCCCATGAGGGCGTCGTCGACGTGGAGACGGCCCGCCGTGTCGACGATGGCGACGTCCCAGCCGAACAGCTTCGCTTCCTTGACCGCGGCCTTCACCCGGGCGACGGCGTCGGTCTCTCCCTTCGGGTCGAAGCAGGGGATGCCGTTCTCCTTCCCGAGCGTCCGGAGCTGCTCGGTCGCCGCGGGGCGGTGGACGTCGGCCGGGACGAGAAGGACCTGCTTGCCGAGCTTCTTCTTCAGGTGGAGGCCCAGCTTCGCGGCGGTGGTCGTCTTGCCCGAGCCCTGGAGACCGACGAGGAGGATGACGGAGGGCCTCTTCTTCAGGGCGAGCGTGGCCGCCGCCCCCCCCAGGAGAGAGATGAGCTCGGCCTGGACGATCTTCAGGACCTGCTGGGCGGGGGCGAGGGCGGTCAGGACCTCCTGCCCCACCGCTTTCTCCCGGACGCGCTGCGTGAAACCCTTCACGACGTCCAGGTGGACGTCGGCTTCCAGAAGCGCGGTCCGGAGCTCCTTCAGGGCCTCGTCGACGTGAAATTCCGTCAGATGCCCCTCGCCTCGGAGCCCCTTCATCACGCGCTGCAGACGGTCGGACAGTGAGTCGAACATCGCCCGAAGTCGCGCAGTCTAGC
>CAZNSS010000607.1:0-2910 GCA_964575465.1 uncultured Holophagales bacterium
CGCCGGCGGAGCCCCGCGCCGGAGACGCCGCTGATGGCGAAGCCGGCGAAGGCTTCCGGCCCGCGCGTCTTCTCCGTCGCCCTCGTCGGCCGGCCGAACGTCGGCAAGTCGGCCCTCTTCAACCGCCTCTCTGGGACGCGCAAGGCGCTCGTCCACGACCGTCCGGGGATGACGCGCGACTCCTTCTCCCTCGACCTCGTCACCGAGTCGGGCCGGCGCTGGAGGCTCGTCGACACGGGCGGGCTCGACCTCGACGCGGCCGGCGGCTTCGCCGCCTGGACCAGCGAGAAGGCGCTCGACGCGGTCGTCGACGCCGACTTCATCGTCCTCGTCCTCGACGGGGCCGACGGCGTGCTCCCCGAAGACGGGCGGATCGCCGGGCGCCTGCGCGCCCTCGGCAAGCCCGTCGTCGTCGCCTGGAACAAGGTCGACCGCAAGGAGGCCGAGCAGGCGGTGGAGCAGGCCTACGAGCTCGGCTTCGAGGACGTCTTCGGCGTCTCGGCCATCCACGGCATCGGGACCGAGGAGCTCCTCGAGGCGCTCGAGAAGCGCCTCCCCGAGGACCTCGACCCCGAGACGCGCGTCGAAGGGCTCCCGGTCGCCATCGTCGGGAGGCCGAACGTCGGCAAGTCGTCGATCGTCAACCGGATCGTCGGCAGCGAGAGGGTCATGGTCTCCGAGATCGCCGGCACGACGCGCAACCCGGTGGACGTCGTCCTCGAGCGCGGCGGCAAGAGCTACGTCCTCGTCGACACCGCCGGCATCCGGCGCAAGGGGAAGACGACCGACTCGGCCGAGCTCCTCTCCGTCGTCGCCGCGCGCAAGGCGATGGAGCGCGCGCGGGTCGCCATCATCATCTTCGACGCCTCGGAAGGGATCACCTCGCAGGATGCCCACATCGCCGGCTACGCCGAGGAGGCCCGCCGGAGCCTCATCCTCGTCGCGAACAAGTGGGACCTCCTCGAGGGCGACGCCGCCGCCCAGAAGGAGCTCCGCGACGACGTGCGCCGCCGGTTCGTCTTCACCCGCGGCGCCGCCTTCCTCACCGTCTCGGCGAAGACGGGGCTCGGGGTCGACAGGCTCCTTCCCGAGGCCGACGCCGTGGCCCGCCGCTCCGCGATCAAGATCCCGACGGGTGAGCTGAACCGGGTCCTGAAGCGGGCCTTCGAGGCGCAGCTCCCCAAGGCGCGCTCCGGGCGCGAGCTGAAGATCCGCTACGCCGTCCAGGTCGCCAGCGACCCGCCGCTCATCCGCCTCTTCGCCGACCGCGACGAGCCGCTCCACTTCTCCTTCGAGCGCTTCCTCCAGAACCGCCTCCGGGAGGCCTGGGACCTCGCCGGCGTCCCCGTGAAGCTCATCGTCCGCACGAGCGACTAGGCGGCATCGACTAAACTCCTCCGGAACTCCCGAGGAGGTAGCGCACGGCGTGAGCGAGATCGAGGCGACTGCGGAAGCCCGTTACAAGGTGGCCGAGGTCTGCCGCCTGGCCGACGTCCAGCCCTACGTCCTCAAGTACTGGGAGAGCGAGTTCCCCGTCCTCGCAGGACCGAAGGGAGGCGGGCCCCGCCTCTACAGCGGTGCGGAGCTGAAGATCATCGAGCGGATCAAGAAGCTCCTCTACGACGAGGGGTACACCATCGCCGGGGCGAAGAAGCGCCTCGAGTCCGAGCTGAAGGAGCCGACCGCTCCGGCGGCCGAGCCCGAGCCGCTCGTCCTGACGCCCCCGGCCCCGGAGCCGGCGGAGTCGACCGGCACGCGCCGCCGCCGCGCGAAGGCGCCTCCTCCTCCCGTCGAGCCGGAGCCCGAGACGGCCGAGCCTCTCGAGCTCGCCGACGCTCCCGTCTTCGCGGTCCACGCCGTCACGCCTGCGCACGAGCTTTCGAGTCCCCTCGAGATCGACGAGAGCCCTTCGCCCGCCGGGGACGTCGAGATCGCGCGGCCGGCAGCCACCTCCGCGAAGACTGCCCCGGTCGTCCGCAAGATTGACCCTGCCCCCGCTCCGATGGCACAATCGCCGGACCCCCGGGTGGCAAGGGCCCTCGCGGAACTCAAGGAGATCGCAAGCCTCCTTTCCCGCGAAGAAGCCTGAGCCCCCGTCGTTTTCGTCCGGGTCGGGACGTGGCGCAGCCTGGTAGCGTACTTGAATGGGGTTCAAGGGGTCGCGGGTTCGAATCCCACCGTCCCGACCATCTAAAATACTCACAACAAAGGGTTTAGCGGGAGACGCCGAAGAGGCGTCCTGCGGCTTTTTGGGGGGGTATCTAACAAAGTATCTAATTCTCTTTTCGGGGACGGTGATTTCGACGCCGTACCGGTCGGTCCTGCGATGTCCGCGGATGCTTCGCGCGGAGGTGTCGCATGGCGATCAAGGCATCCGAAGTTGCCCGGCGAATCGGGGTCAAGACGGGGACGCTCGGGAAGTGGCGTCGACAGGGCAAGGGGCCGAAGGGGTGGTACGCCCTCTCGGCGACCGTCGTCGTCTACCCGGAAACCGAGGTTCAGAGCTTTCTCCGCGAGCAGCGGGCGGCCCTCGAGCGGCGGGACCGGCCGGCCGTGCCGACGGTGATGCCGGAGGGGCCGAAGCAGTAGTGCTCGGCGGGGGTGTCCGATGAAGCTCCCCGGCTTTGCCTACGACGCGCGTCGCCGGGTCGCGACGTTCTACTGCTTTGTCCCGGGAACGGACGGCCGGAAACGCCACAAGCGGAAGCTCACCGACGTCCCGTCCCGGGCCGAGGCGATCCGGCTCTGGACCGACTTCCGCGAGGAGCTCGAACGCGAGGCGCTCGAGCCGGCAAAGTTCACCCGGCCCCCCACGCTCGCCGAGTTCGTCTCGGAGCGCTTCGTCGAGATGACCGCCCGTCTTCGGCCCGCGACCCGGCGCTACTACGGCGACTTCCTCCGTCGCCACCT
>CAZNSS010000608.1:0-2910 GCA_964575465.1 uncultured Holophagales bacterium
CGAGCTCGTAGATCAGGTCCCAGAAGAGGCGCCGGCCCTTCGGGTCGACGCCGCCCGTCGGCTCGTCCAGGAAGAGGAGCTCGGGCTCGTGGAGGAGCGCCGCCGCGAGGGCGACGCGCTGGCGCATCCCGGTCGAGAGGGAGTCGGTGATCTCGGGGAGGACCTTCGTGAAGCGAAGGCGTTCCGCGAGGCGGTCGATCCGGTCGCGCAGGCGCGAGTTCCCGAGGCCGTAGACCGTCCCGAAGAACTCCAGGTTCTCCCGGACGGAGAGGTCGAGGTAGAGAGAGAACTTCTGGCTCATGTAGCCGAGGCGGCTCTTCCACTTCTCGGTGTCGTGGCGCACGTCGAGGCCGCCGAACGCCGTCGCGGTCCCTTCCGTGGGAAGGAGCAGGCCGGTGAGCATCCGGATGGTGGTCGACTTGCCCGACCCGTTCGGGCCGAGGAAGCCGAAGACCTTCCCGCGGGGAATGTCGAAGCTGACTCCGTCGACGGCGACGAAAGACCCGAACTTCTTCACGAGCCCCTCGGCGCGCAGGAAGACGTCCGGGGGAAGAGCGGGGCGGGGAGCGGCGGTCGTCTTCACGCGACCAGCTCGTCGCCTTCGGCCGCGAGGACGAAGGCGTCCTCGAGGGTGGGGTCGACCGGCCTCACGCCGTCGGCCGGGACGAGGCCGTCGAGGGCCGCGCGGACGGCGTCGATGATCCCGGGGCCGGAGCCCGCCGAGCCCCGCACGTGGAGGCGGGTCCCGAAGAGGGAGATGTCGTCGACGGACGCCAGCCTCGACAGGCTCTTCCGCACGGCCACCCGGTCGGAAGAGAGGATCTCGAGGAGCGGACGGGGGTACGCGGCCAGGATCTCGTCGCGCGTCCCGGGGGCGAGGAGGCGTCCCTCGTCGAGGAACGCGAGGCGGGTCGCGTACTCGGCCTCGTCCATGTACGGCGTCGAGACGAGGATCGTGAGGCCGCCGTGGTGCAGCTCGTTCAAGACCTGCCAGAACTCCCGCCGCGACACCGGGTCCACCCCCGTCGTCGGCTCGTCGAGGAGGAGGAGGTCGGGCCGGGTGAGGAGGGCGGCGACGAGCGCGAGCTTCTGCTTCATCCCGCCGGAGAGCGCCCCCGCGAGGCGCCGGCCGTACGGGCTGAGGCCGACGCGTTCGAGGAGCTCCGCGGCGCGGAGCCGCGCCTCGGCGGGCGGGACCGAGTAGAGGCGGGCCCGCAGGTCGAGGTTCTCGTCGACGGTCAGGTCCTCGTAGAGCGCGAAACGCTGCGGGACGAGGCCGAAGCTCGCCGACGGGTCGCGGCGGACCGTCCCCTTCGTCGGCGTGATGACCCCGGCCACGAGGCGGAAGAAGGTCGTCTTGCCGGCGCCGTCTGGGCCGATGAGGGCGAAGAGCTCGCCTCGCGCGACGTCGAAGTCGACGCCGCGCAGGGCGGTGTGTGCGCCGAAGCTCTTCACGAGGCCGCGGGCTTCGATCACGGGAGCCTCATCGAAGGGATGCCGAAGGGACGGCTCGAGGCTTCGTCGACGACGGGCCGGCCGGACCCGAGTCCGACGTGACGGTCACCTCGGCGGGCTGGCCGGGAACGAGCGGCTCGTCCCAGCCCGCGTCGAGGTCGACCTTGGCGGCGTAGACGAGGTTCACCCGCTCCTCGCGCGTCTCGACTGGCTTCGGGGTGAACTCGGCGTCGGGAGAGATCTCCGTGACGCGAGCGGGGAAGAGCTTTCCGGGGAACGAATCGACCGAGACCTGCGCGGGCATGCCCTGTTTCACGCGGCCCAGCTTCGTCTCGGGGACGAAGGCCCGGACGTAGAGCCTGCCCGCGAACGCCATCGTCAGGGCGGGCTGTCCGCCTCCGAGGAGGAGACCCGGCTCGGCCATCCGGTGGAGGACCACGCCGTCCGCCGGGGCGCGGATCTCGGCCTCGCGCGCGACGGTCTCGGACTGCTTCACGACCGTCTGCGCGCGCCTCACGTCGGCGCGAGCCTGGTCCGTCTGGAAGCGGCGGGAACCCTCGCGGGCGAGCGCGAGGCGTTCCTCGCTCGCCTTCTGCATCGCCTGGGCGCGCAGGAGCTCGGTCCGGGCGCGGTCGAGGTCGCGGGGAATGCCGACCTTCTTCGCCATGAGCGATTCCTGTCGCGCGACCTCCTTCCTCGCGAAGTCGACGGCCGCCCGCTTGTCGGCGAGGTCGGCCTCGGCGGACGCGACCTCCTGGCTGCGGCTGCCGGCCTTCAAATCCTCGAGGCGCGCTTCGGCCGAGCCGAGGGCGTCGCGGTCCCTCTCGACGGAGAGATTCGTCTCTCCGAGATCGAGCAGGACGAGGAGGTCTCCCGCCTTCACGCGATCCCCCTCGCGAACCTTCACTTCGACGACGCGCCCGGCGACCTTCGGCGCCAGGTCGACCGTGGGAGCCTCGATGCGGCCGTTGAGGCGGACGGTCGTGCCGTCGTCGCCTTTTCGGCAGCCGGCGAGGAGGAGCGTCGAGAGAGCGGCCGCGGCGAGGCGGCGGGACGGGCGGTTCATCGGGTTCCTCCATCCGGCCCGTGGGCCGGGTCGATGTCCTCGATCTCGATGCGGCGCTCCGAGAGGAGCGTGCCGGTGGCGCGGGCCCACTCGACGCGGGCCTTCCGGAGGTCCGCGAGGGTGGCGGTCTCCGCGAGGAGGGCCTGAGTCAGGTCGTTCTGCCGGGTCAGGACGAAGAAGCTCGTGCTGAGGCCGGCGTCGAATCGATCTTCCTCGGCCCTCAGCTGCGTCTCGGAGGCGGCCTTCCCGGCGCGTGCCGCGGCGAGCCGCTGACCGGCCGTCTCGAGCGCGACGGCGGCGTTCCTCACCTCCACCTCGACGGCCTGCCGCGTTCTGAGGAGCGCGAGCTCGGCCTGGGTGCGCGACGAGCGGGCGACCGCGGCGTCGGC
>CAZNSS010000609.1:0-2897 GCA_964575465.1 uncultured Holophagales bacterium
CGCCGAGCTCTCCATCGCACTCCACGAGGTGGAAGACCCCGCCGCCTTCGGCGTGACGAACCTCCTCCGGGCCTCCGTGCGGGCACGATCGCTCGAGATCGGCCTCCGGCGCGCCGCGGGGGCACGGCGGGAGGACGTGCGGCTCCAGTTCCTCGCGGAGGGTCTCCTCATCGGTCTCGGCGGTGGCCTCCTCGGCATCCTCCTCGGCGCTCTCCTCTCGGTCACGCTCCTCTCGCGGGCCGGCTGGACGCCCCACTTCGCGCCGGGGACGCTTCTCCTCCTCGCCGGGGGATCGGCCGCCTTCGGCATCGCGGCGGGTATCCGCCCCGCGAACGAGGCGGCCTCCCTCGACCCGGCCGCCACGCTGAGGCTCGAGTGATCCGGAGCCTCCTCCTCGCCGCGGCCCTGGCCTCGACGCCCACCGCGCCACCCGCCGACGAGCTCCCCGTCGCGAAGGCGGTCGAGACCGCGCTCACCGGAAACCCCGACCTCCTCGACGCCGTCGACAGCGCCGCGATCGCCGCGGCCAGCTACTCCTCGGTCCGCTCCGGCTACCTGCCGCAGGTGACGCCGTTCCTCGCCCCGACGTTCCGGGACGGCGGCGCCCCGGCGCTCAGCCGCTGGGGAATCGCGGCCTCGGAGCAGCTCCCGTTCGGCCCCCGGCTCGCCGGCACCGCCGAGGCGGCCCGACTCGACGAGAACGGCCAGTGGAGCTCCCTCTACTCGCTTTCCGTCTCGCAGCCGCTCCTCCGCGGGCTCGACCCGGCCGTCACGCGCGAGCCGCTCCGCGCCGCCGGGCGACAGGTCGACGCCGTCGGCCGGAATCTCGCGATCCAGAAGCGGCGCACGGTCGTCGCCGTCTGGAGCGCCTACCTCGCGTCGATCCTCCAGGACGAGCTCGTGAAGGAGGCGGCGGGGCGGACGGAGCGGGCGGAGACGATCCTCGCGGCGAGCCGCGCCAAGGAGCAGGCCGGGAGCGTCTCCCGGCTCGACGTCCTCCGCGCCGAGCAGCTCGTCGCCCAGTCGCGCTCGCAGGAGAACGACACCCGGAACGCCCGGGAGGACGCCCTCGACGTCCTCGCGCGGCTCCTCGGCCGCGCCGCCGGGAGCCGCTGGCGCCTCAGCGCGCCGGAGAAGCTCCCCGTCGCCGTCCCGACGGAGGAGGAGGCGATCGCCGCCGCCCTCTCCTCCCGCGAGGAGGTGATCGAGGCGCGCGAGCGGGCGAAGGACGCCGAATACCAGCTCCGGATCGCGAAGAGCCTCCTCCTCCCCTCGCTCGACGCCGGCCTCTCGTGGAGCGCCGCCGGCAGCGGGGGGCGCCTCGGGGACGCGCTCTCCTCGACGGGAAGCTCGGTCTGGACGCTCGGATTCTCCTCGCAGGCCCCGCTCAACCTCGGCGCCCAGCTCGCCGCGAAAAGCCAGGCCGAGGTGACGCTCCGGAGCGCGCGGCGGGGCGTCGAATCGCTCGAGGCCGACGTCGTCCGGCAGGTGCGCGCCGCGGCCCGGCGGCTCGCGACCGCGCGGGACCGCCTCGTCCTCGACGAGGCGAACGAGGGGGTCGCGAAGATGCAGCTCGAGGTCGCCCAGCTCCGCTTCGGCAAGGGCCTCAGCGACAATTTCTTCGTCGTCGACGCCGAGGGGCTCTTCAACTCGGCCCGCGTCTCGCTCCTGACCTCGCGACAGCAGGTCCTCCTCTACGAGCTCGCCCTCCTCTCCGAGGCCGGGCTCCTCCGCCCCGAGGAGTTCCTCCCCCGCCCGGCCGCCACGCCGTAAACTGGCGCCAGCCCCCATGATCGACGCGGACCGCATCGCGCCGGCCGTGCGCCGTCTCCGCGAGGCGCTCTCCCTCCTCGGCGCTCTCCCGCCGCGGAAGAAGGCCCTCGTCGCCGCCGGCTCGGCCGTCGTCCTCATCGGGGCCGCCCTCCTCGCCCGGCGAGCGACCGTCTCCGACGCGGTCGGCGAGGTGCGCGCCGTGCGCGGGCCGCTCCGGATCACCGTCGCCGTGTCGGGTCTCCTCGCGCCGGCCCGCGCCGAGAGCTACGGCCCGGAGATCGCCGGTGTCGAGCTGAAGGTCGCCGAGCTCGCCCCGGAGGGGAGCTGGGTGGCGCCCGGAGCGCTCCTCGTCCGCTTCGACGACGCCCCGTTCCGGCGGGAGCTGGACGCGGCGCGCTCGCGCCTCGTCCAGACCTCCGGCGAGGCCGAGCAGGCCCGGCAGGCGCTTCGCGCCCTCCTCGCCACGCAGCGGAGCGAGCGGCTCGAGGCCGAGGCGGCCTTCGCCCGCGCCGAGCTCGACCTGAAGACCTTCGTCAACGGCGTCGCGCCGCTCCAGGTGCAGCAGTCCGCGGCCGCCGTGGAGCGGGCGCGGCGGGAGACGGAGGAGTCGCGGCAGAAGCTCGAGGGGCTCGCCCCGTTCGCCGAGAAGGGGTACGTCTCACGCGACGAGCTGCGCGCCGCCGAGCGGCGGGCGACCGAGGCCGAGGCCGACCTCGTCCTCGCCGGTCAGCAGCACTCCACCCTGACCCGCTTCACCCACCCGCAGCTCCTCGCCCAGAAGGCGCAGGAGCTCGAGTCGAGGAGGAGCGCGCTCCGCGTCGTCTCGGAGAAGACCGCCGCGCAGGCGGCCCAGGCGAAGGCCGCCGCCGACCTCGCCGAGGCCCGCGCCGCCGAGGCCTCCCGGACCGTCGCCGAGGCCGAGAGGCGCGTCGCACTCTGCTCGGTCATCGCCCGCTCGAAAGGGCTGGTCGTCCACCGCGAGATCTTCGAGAAGGGGGGCGAGAAGCGCCGCGTGAGGGTCGGCGACGCCGTCTTCGCGGGGCAGCCCGTCCTCGACCTCCCCGACCTTTCCGAGATGCTCGTCGAGACGCGCGTGAAGGAGGGGGAGATCCACCGCGTGGAGC
>CAZNSS010000610.1:0-2896 GCA_964575465.1 uncultured Holophagales bacterium
TCCGGATGACGCTCGTCGCGAACAACGACAGCCTCATCTACCTCAACAGCGGGACCGACCCGTACTCCAACAACAACGCGAGCTCTCTCCTCACCGAGAACCAGGCCAATCTCGACTCGGTGATCGGAAGCGCCAGCTACGACATCGGGCACGTCTTCTCCACGGGCGGTGGGGGGCTGGCCGGCCTCGGCGTCGTCTGCCGGGCCGGGCAGAAGGCCCGGGGCGAAACCGGCTCCTCCGTTCCCCTCGGGGACGCGTTCTACGTCGACTACGTCGCTCACGAGATGGGACACCAGTTCGGCGGCAACCACACGTTCAACGGGAGCAGCGGCAGCTGCTCGGGAAACCGGGCCTCGTCGGCCGCCTACGAGCCGGGGAGCGGGTCGACGATCATGGCCTACGCGGGGATCTGCGGGGCACAGGATCTCCAGCCCAACAGCGACCCCTACTTCCACGGCAAGAGCTTCGACGAGATCGTCACCTACACGACGTCAGGCTCCGGCGCCGGTTGCGCGTCGGGTTCGCCGACCTCGAATTCGGCCCCCGCCGTCGAGGCCGGAGCGGCATTCACCATCCCGTCCCAGACCCCCTTCTCGCTCACCGGCTCCGCGACGGACCCCGAGGGCGATCCGCTGACCTTCGGCTGGGAGCAGTTCGACCTCGGGACCGTCGAGTCGGGGACGCCCCTCGTCGACAGCGGGAACCGTCCGATCTTCCGCTCGTTCAACCCGACGACGAGCCCGACCCGGGCTTTCCCGAAGCTCGCCGACGTCCTCTCCGGCGCCACGGTCTACGGCGAGACGCTCCCGGCGACGAGCCGGACGATGACGTTTCGCCTGACCGCCCGCGACAACAGGGCGGGCGGAGGCGGCGTCAACTCGGACACGACGACGGTGACCTCCGTGAGCACCGCGGGGCCATTCGCGGTCACCGCCCCCTCCAGCGCCGTCAGCTGGGCCGGCAACTCCACCCAGACCGTCACCTGGAACGTCGCGGGGACGGCCTCCGCGCCGGTCTCCTGCGCGGACGTGGAGATCCGGCTCTCCACCGACGGCGGCCTCACGTTCCCGACGGCGCTCGCCGCCTCGACGCCGAACGACGGCACCCAGGCGATCACCGTCCCGAACACGCCGACGGCGGGCGCGACCGCCCGCGTGAGGGTCGCCTGCGTCGGGAACGTCTTCTTCGCGGTCTCGAGGCCGAGCTTCACGATCACGGCGGGTGCGGCCGCGCCGACCGTCACCGGCATCGCCCCGGCCTCGGGCTCGACCGGCGGGGGCACGAACGTGACGATCACGGGGACCGGCTTCCTCGCCGGCGCGACGGTCTCGATCGGGGGAGTCGCCGCGACCTCCGTCGTCGTCTCCACCGCGACGACGATCACCGCCGTCACCGGGGCCAGCGCCGCGGGGACCGTCGACGTCGTCGTCACGAACCCCGGGGGCGCCGCGGGGACGAAGGCGTCGGCCTACACCTACGTCGCCGCGAGCACGGGGCTCCGCTTCTACCCCCTCACCCCCTGCCGCGTCCTCGACACCCGGAACACGCCGAACGGACCGCTCGCGGGACCGATCCTCGGGGCCTCGCCCGCCGAGCGGGTCTTCACGATCGTCGGCAGCTGCGGCGTCCCGGCCGACGCGAAGGTCGTCTCGGCGAACGTCTCGGTGACGGACGGGACCGCCTCCGGGAGCCTGCGCTCCTACCCGTCCGACGCGACGCTCCCCGTCGCCACGACGATCTCGTTCGGTGCCGGGAAGATCCGCGCGAACAACGCGATGCTCCTCGTCTCGACGACCGGGGGCGCCGGGCGCGTCACCGTGAGGAACGACGCGGCGGCCCCGATCCACGTCGTCCTCGACGTGAACGGGTACTTCCGGTAGCCCGCCCTACGCCTCCCAGCGCCGGAACCAGAGGGACTGCTTCGCGACCGGTTCGGCCTCCTTCTCGAGGGAGGCCATCCGGTCGCGCGTCAGGGGCGTGAAGGCCTTCGCGATCGCGACGTTCTCCTCGAGCTGCCCGATCGAGTCGCAGCCGACGATGACGGTGGAGACGGGCAGCGAGAGGACGTAGCGCATCGCGTCGCGCATCGAGAGGGTCCCCGGGCGCGTCGCCTTGATCTTCCCGCGCTGCTCCTCGAGGGGAGGCGGGACGTAGCCCGCCAGGAGCCGACCGCGCGCGGGGATCTTCATCCCGACGATCCCCATCTCCTTCTCCACCGCGAGCGGCAGGAGCTCGCTCCCGAACGGAAGGTGGTGCGGGTCGGCGGCGTTGACGGCGAGCAGGATGACGTCGAACGGGAAGCGGCGGACCGCTTCGGCGAGGACGCCCGGGTCGGTGTGCCCCGTGATCCCGAGGAAGCGGACGAGCTTCTGCTCGCGCGCCGCGGCGAAGGCCTCGAGGGCGCCCCCCTTCGCGAAGACCTTCTCGACGTCCTCGGGCGTCGACATCGCGTGGAGCTGCCAGAGGTCGACGTGGTCGGTCTGCAGGAGCTTCAGCGACGTCTCGAGGATCTTCAGGGAGCCGTCCCGCGTCCTGTCGTGCGTCTTCGTCGCGAGGAACGCCTCGTTCCGCCGCGTCGCCATGACCTGCCCGAAGTAGCGTTCGCTCCAGCGCTCCTCGCCTCCGTAGCGGGCCGAGGTGTCGACGTAGTTCACGCCGAGGTCGAGGGCCCGCTCGATGAGTGGCACCGCCACCGCGTCGTTCGCGGGCTTCTCGAGGGAAGCCTGGCCGCCGAGGCTGAAGAGGCCGACCCGGAAGCCGGTCTTCCCGAGGTTCCTCGTCGGCATCGCCTCCGCGGTCCGCGGGTTCCACGGGAGAGCCCGGGCAGCGGCATTCGCCGCGGCCGGCTTCGCGCCGGCGGCCTCCGCCGCCCCGAGCCGCCCCGCCACGAGCCCCG
>CAZNSS010000611.1:0-1429 GCA_964575465.1 uncultured Holophagales bacterium
GGCCCCGCCGAGCGCCGCGGCCTGGAGCGGCTCGGAGAAGTCGGACGTGGCGTAGGAGCCGAGGGGTGCGCCGAGGCCGGCGAGGAGGACCGCGAGACCGGACGTCGAGGGCGACGCGCCGGCGAGGCGGGCCACGGAGCCGGCGGCGAGAGCCGCGAGGAGGACGGCCGCGAACGGCGCGAGGAGGAAGAGGGGCTGCGACGTGCCGGGGCCGAAGGCCTTCTCGACGCGGGGCGCGAGGAACGCGGCCGGGAGCTGGGCGAAGCTCGCTCCGAGACCGTAGCGCGAGACGGCGTCGTTCCCGCGGTCGACCGCCCTCGGCGCGCCCTTCTCGATGCCGATCCCGCCCGTCTCCGCGATCGCGACGGCCGTTCCGATCACCTGGCGGCCGTCCGAGACCTTCCCGGCGTGGCGGTCGTCCGCCGTCAGCGCGAGGACGGCGGCGACGACGAGGAGAACGCGCCGGGCGGGATTCGTGGGCCCCTGGACAGGCTTGCTCGCCACGCGGGAAGGCTACCGCAAGCCCCCCGGAGGGCGTGCGGAACGGGATGCGTCCCGAGCCCGCGCAGGAGGCGCGTCCTCCCGGGGCCGATCGGGTCCTTGCGGCGGCCGTGAACTGCGGGCATCTCGCGACATGCTCGACGGAGGCTCGGCACGAGGGCCACGGCCGCCCGCGCCTCCCTGCCCGCCCGACGACACGTCCGCGATCCCGGTGCACGAGAGCGTCGCGCAACGGTGAGTCGGGAAGAGGCGGGGGACGGTCGCGACGTGATGAGGGGGATCTCCCTCGCGGCAGGACTCGGACTGACGGCCGGCCTCCTCCTGTTCGCGTACGCGCGCATCCTGCAGGCCAACGCAGGGGTCTTCGTCTACACGCTGGATGACCCCTACATCCACCTCGCACTTGCGGACCGGATTGCCGCGGGTCATTACGGCATCAACGCCAGCGAACCGTCCGCTCCTTCCTCCAGCATCATCTGGCCGTTCCTCCTCGCGCCGTTCGCGTTTCTCGGTCGGTTCGACCTCGTCCCGCTCCTTCTGAACGTCTTCGCGGCTGCCGGTACGGTCGTGACCGTGTGGAAGGTCCTCGGTCTGCTGGTCCGTGTCCCGGACCGCCGCGTCGAGGCGGCGGCTTCGGCCGTGCTGCTCGCGCTGTTCGTCCCGGCCGGCAACGTCGTCGGCCTCGTCTTCACCGGCATGGAGCACTCGGCCCAGGCGTTTCTCGCGGCGTTGCTCGTCTACGGTCTGGTCCGCGAGCTGGAGACGGGACTCTGCAGCCCCGTCCTCGCCGTGGCCGCCGTCCTCGGCCCCCTGGTCCGGTACGAGAACCTGGCGCTCTCCGCGGCGGCGATCCTCGTCCTCGTCGGGGGCTTCTCCCTCTTCCTCGTCCATCTCGGGCTGCGCCCGCTTCCGACGTCGGTCCTCGCGA
>CAZNSS010000611.1:1529-2883 GCA_964575465.1 uncultured Holophagales bacterium
CGGTCCTCGCGACGTTCCTGCTCGTCGCGGTCCTGTCGCGACGCGAGGACGGAGGCCGGGCGCTCTCGGGGGCTGCGGCCGTCGCGGTCGGCCTGCACCTCCTCCTGGGCCGCACGGGCTGGTTCCACCGCTACGAGATCGCCGTCTGGGTCTTCGCACTCCTCTGCCTCCTCTGGCTCGTCCGTCGACCGGTATCCGGATTCCTGGGCCGGGGCCATCCGATCCTTCGGCTCGGTGCCTTCGCCGCAGGATCGGCCGCATTCGTCTTCCTGACGAGCCGCCCGTACGTGACGGCGCTCCGGACGACACCGCTCGCATCGAACAACATCTACTGCCAGCAGCTCCAGATGCGTCGATTCACGGTCGACTTCTGGCAGAGACCCGTCGCGGTGAACGACCTCGGCTGGGTCGCGTACCGGAATCCCCGGACCGTGCTCGACCTCAGCGGGCTCGCGAGTCCCGAGGTCCTTGCACACCTCAGGCACGACCGGACCTCCCAGTGGATAGATGATCTGGCGCGGGACCGCGGTGTCGAGCTCGTCATCATCTACCCCAGGATCTACCCGCTCCTGCCGCCGCAGTGGAAGGCGCTCGGCGAGCTGCGGCTCTCCGGGCCGCTGATCACCCCGTTCGACCGGAGCGTCTCGTTCTTCGCGCTGAGCCCCGAGGCCGAGGAGGACGCGCGGCGACTGCTTCGGCTGTTTCGGCGAGACCTTCCGGACGGCGTCCGGTTCGTCTTCCCGGACGAGACCTGACGACGCGGGAGGATTACGGCGGAGAGGCCCAGCGCGCCTCGCCCGCCTCTTCCCGGAGGCGGATGGTGAGCGGGGGCGAGTAGACGAGCGCGCCGGCGGGCGCCTGCCAGAGGGCGCGGAGGACCGGGTCTCCCGTCGGTCCGAATCGCGCGCTTCCCTCCGGCGGGACGGCGTGCGCCATCCACTCGGGCCCGACGAGGAGCGACCAGGTCCCGTTCCGGTGCGGACCGAGCTGCCAGGAGATCGTGCCGTGGTCGAAGCGGACCCGGACGTCGAGGGGCGTATCCCGGTCCCTTCTCTTCTCGAGGCCTTCGCAGAGAGCGGGAATCTCCGCGGTGACTTCGGCGACGGAGGCGGACGCCTGCGAGAAGCGGAAGTACCGCCTCGGAGCCGGGTCGCAGGGGCAGATCCCGATCGGGTCGTAGACGACGCGTCCGGGCGCGCCCGCCCGGAGCACCTCGACCCGGAGCCAGGAGAGGTTCTGGAAGTACAGGGGGTTCGCAAGGGGCGAGAGAAGGACGTCCGTGCCGCGAAGTCGCCCGAGAAAGTGCTCGCCCTCCGCGCGGAGGCGCAGCGCCCGGGCCCGCAGCTCCGCGAAG
>CAZNSS010000612.1:0-2870 GCA_964575465.1 uncultured Holophagales bacterium
CAGCCACGAGAACCGTCGGCCCCCCGCACGGCCCGCGAGCCGCCCCGCGACGAGCGAGAGGCCCGCGTGGAGTCCGAGCCCGAGGAAGCGGAGGACGAGCGGGTCGACGCCGAAGAGCTTCCAGAGGCCCGCGATCGTCCAGAAGATGCCTGGCGGGTAGTTCGAGTAGAAGTCGCGGTAGAGGGCCTTCCCCCGGAGGAGGAGCATCGCGTCGGTGAGGAGGACCCCCTCGTCGAAGCCCCGGAGGGGCCACCGCAGGTACGTCCGCACCAGGACCCAGAAGCCCGCCGCGACGAGGACCGACCCCGCGGCGTCGAGGAAGGCACGCGCCGCCCTCGCCGACGAAGGAAGCGCCGGAGCGGACCCTCCCGCCCCGGCGCCTCCGGACGAACCGTTCCCGCGCGCCTCCACGTCGGCGCGATTCTGCGTCAGACGCGGCTCTTCCGCGCCTCCTCGTGGAGCCAGGCGTTCGGCGCGCCCGACACGTCGTTCCACTTCGTCTTGACGGCCTTCGCCTTCTTCGCCATGAGCGCCGCGTGCCGGTCGTCGTCGACGAACGCCACGATCCGGCAGATGCACGACTCGCCGTCGACGAGGCGCCACGGGAAGGCTCCGATGACCGCGCGCTGGTTGAGGAGGAGGTCGATGTCCCCGCCCAGGCACTCGGCGTGGATGATCCCGTGGTTGAAGAGCTCGAGGTGCATGAGCTGGTACTTGCCGTCGTCGTAGAACTCGTCGAGCGGCTTGCCGTACTTCGCCCGGAAGTGGGCGTCGGCTTCCCTGGCCTGCCGCGGCATCCACGTCCGGATGATCGTGTTCATCGGGTGGTCCGCGCTGCCGCAGTCGACGCCGAGCCAGCGGAGCTTCCGCTTCTTGCACCAGTCGGCGAACTCGCGGTCGGGCCCGGGGTGCTTGACCATGTAGCGGATCTCGTCGGCCTCGGGCTGGTCCCATCCGTAGTGGTGGTAGCCGGTGTGGATGATGAGGATGTCGCCGTCCTTCACCTCGACCCGGTCCTCGACCATCTTCGACGTGTAGACGTCGTAGTCGCCGACGGCGTCGGAGAGGTCGACGATCGCCCCCTCGTGCATGAGGAAGTCGAGCTGGAGGGCCGCCATGTCCTTGCCGGGCGAGTAGAAGTGGATCTCGCCGTCCATGTGCGTCCCGAGGTGGTTGCTGTGGGTGAGGATCTGCCCGTTCGCCCCGTTCGGCGCGAGCCGCTTGAAGTACTTCATCTGGAGCGGCTCGTAGGTGGGCCAGGCCGGGGTGCCGATTCCGAGGGGGATCGAGAGCTCGATCGGAAGCATGGACGACTCCTTCGTACTCAGGTGCGGAACGCGCGGACGTGCTCGGAAAACGCCTCGAGGGCGGCGTGGAACGCCTCCCAGGGCGGGTTGACGAGGCCGGCACCCACCTGCCCCACGCCGGGGTCCCTGTGGGCGATGCCGGTGTTGATCTGGGGGAGGACGTTCGTCTCCTCCACGAGACGGAGGTCGATGCCGGTCGGGGATCCGGCGAAGCCGAGGGCGGGGATGGCCAGCCCCGGGTTCGGCCCGAGCGTGATGCGGCCCATGGAACGCGTCGCCGCGACGGCGTCGGCTGCGCTCCCCCCGACGAACTGGACGATGGCCGGCGCGGCGGCCATCGCGAAGCCGCCGAAGCCGGCCGTCTCGGTGATCGCGCTGTCGCCGATATCGGGGTTCGCGTCGGCCTCGCTCCGCCCGGGAAAGTAGAGGCCGCGCACCATCTGCGCCGGCCCCGTGAACCAGCGTCCCGGCATCGACGCGAGCTGGATGCCGAAGTCGGTCCCGTTGCGCGCCATCACGGTGACGAGAGAGGAGAGCGGCTCGCCCTCGGCTGCCTTCAGCATGCACTTCCCCAACGGCATCGTGAGGTTCAGGAAGAAGTGGTCGTTGCCGGCCACGAACTCGAGGACGCGCGCCGCCTTCTCGCGGTCCGCCGTCGCGCGGACGACCGCGGGGGCGAGCTCGCGGAAGAGGAGCGACGTCCCGGCGCGGTTCCGGTTGTGTCCCTCGTCCCCCATCTGGAGCGCCTGGGCGAGGAGGTTCTTCAGGTCGATCGGGCCTCGCAGGGCCAGGGCCGCGGCGAGGACCGGCGCGAGCTCGTCCCTCATGAAGGCGAGGCGGACGAGGACCTCCTCCGAGAACGCACCGAAGCGGAGGACCTTTCCGAGCCCCTCGTTCAGGGTGCAGAACGTGCGCGTCCCCGCCCGTTCGCCGCCGCGGTCCTCGACGACGAAGACCGGCATCGAGGGCGTGACGAGGCCCGCCATCGGGCCGACGGCATCGTGGTGGTGGCAGGGGTCGAAGCGGACGGCGCCGGAAGCGGCGAGCCGCGCCGCCTCGTCCGCGTCCTTCGCCCGCCCCTCGTACATCAGGCCGCCGATCACGGCGCCGCGCATCGGGCCGCACATCCGCTCCCACGTGACGGGCGGGCCGGCGTGGAGGAAGAGGCCGTCCTCCATGCCCGGGACCACGTCGCGCGCGACACCGATCCCGACGAGGTGCGGGCGGCTGGCGAGGAGCCGCGCGAGGGCTCGGACGTTCGCGGCGTCGACCTCGGGAGCGGACGGGCCGGAGAGGACCCCGGAGAGGAGGGCCATCCGCTTCGGGTCGCCTCCGGACGGCGGCTGGAAGTCGACGAGCGTCACGGACGCGCCGGCGGCCCGGGGCGCCTCGGCGACCGCGTCGATGCCGGCGTGGACGACGTCGAGGGGGCCCACGAGGAGGGCGCCTGCGGTCGCGCTCACCGGGACACCTCCTCGCGGACGAGGGGAAGGAGCGCGGCGGCCTCAGCGGCAGCCAGGGCGGCCGAGGGCTCGACGTGGATCGCGGCGTTCCGGAGGACCG
>CAZNSS010000613.1:0-2855 GCA_964575465.1 uncultured Holophagales bacterium
TGAAGATGTCGAGGAAGGACCAGAGGGCCGTGTCCTTGTGCGACGCCCGCTCGCGGACGAGCTCCGTGTAGGGGTGAGGGAGGACCCCCTGCGGGCCCGTCATCCCGATGAAGTTGACCGTCATCTCGGGGGGCCGGTCCTCCTGCCCGGGAGGCGGCGCCTTCAGGTCGAGGACCTCGCTCGCGGGGAACGCGAGCGACGGCACGGTCCGGAACCGGACGATCTCGTTCCCGGGCCTGACGGCCCGCCCGACCCCCTCCTTGCCCTTGGAGGTCCGCTCCAGGAGCCGCACCGCCTGGAAGAAGGCGAACCGGTAGGGCTCGGAGTAGAGGAGGTCCTTCATCCCTCCCTCAGAGGACGATCTGCTCGCCGGCCCGGGGCGCCCACCTGCGGATGACGCCCTCGCGCTGGCGACTCGTCAGGACGAGCTGGCTGAAGGAGTTCACCGAGGAGTAGAGGCCGAAGAAACGCTCGAGGACCTGGGCGAAGAGGAAGATCCCCGTGCCGACGAACTGCTGCTCGTCGAGCTCGAGCGTGACCTCGATCCCGCGGACGAAGCTCGGCTGCAGGACCCCGATCGAGCGGAGGACGCGCCGCGAGCCCACCTTCGTGATCCCCGCGATCTGCTGCCGGGTCACGGAGGAGTCGCTGAAGTCGTAGAGGCGCAGGATCTCCTGGAGCGCCTCCGGCCCCTGGCCGTCGGACTTCTCGACGAGGGAGAGGAGGTTCAACGAGAGGTGCGAGAGGAGCCGCCAGTGGAGACCCCTGCGGAGCGGGGCCCGCACGGTCGGCGTCGGGCGCTTCAGGCAGCGGATCCCGGAGAAGACGCCTGCCCCCTCGAGCTGGAAGTCGGCCTCGGCCCCCTCGAACGGCAGGCGCGCCGGGAGGTCCCGGTTCGTGCAGAGGGCCTCGACGGTGAGCGTGTCGGCGTCGGGCTGGACCGGGTTGAACCCGAGGTCGACGAGGGAGAGGTACGCGTCGGTCCCGTCGTCGTCCTTCCGGGCCGACGAACGCCGGCTCATGTACCAGAACGCCGGGGCCTGCCCCTTCTCGAAGCCGTGCCGGTACGAGTAGAAGGGCTCGTACGTCGTGACCTTGTCGCTTCCCTTGGCGACGCTCGTGACCCCCTCGACCGCGTAGACCTCGGTGACGTCCTGCCGCCGCACGTCGGGGACGACGCGGTACTCGGGCTGCAGGTGGGTCAGCCGGATCGGCTCGGCGATCTGCCGGAAGATGTTCGCGACGGGCGTGCAGTTCAGGCGGAAGGTCTGGCCGGAGACGTTCCGCTCCATCGGGAAGTCGCGGTTGAAGTAGAGGAGGATCTCGAGGACGTCGTCGAAGTCCTCCCGGGCCGCCTGCTCGAGCCCCTTCACGTCGAAGAAGAAGAACTTCTCCGGGAACGTGAAGTACTCGGAGAGGAGGCGGTAGCCCATGAAGGAGCGGTCGGTGTACGGGAGGAGCCCCTCGTCGCGCTCGAAGCCGACGCCGGCGACGACGGACTTCGGGAGCTTCACCGGGGACGGGACGTCCCGCGGGCCGCCGGGGCGCAGCTCCACGGCGACGAGGTGGTTGTGGACGAGCTCGTGGAGGGCGTAGACGAGCTTTCCCTCGCCGTGGAGGTAGAAGCGGAGCGACTCGAGGTTCTTCTCCTCCGACTCGGAGATCTTCTCCTTCAGCTCCCGGAGCGGGGCCGAGCCGAACGTCTTCAGCTCGAGGCGGAGGACCGTCCGGACCCCTTCCTCCGGGCCGACGCCGGGGATCGGGAGCTCGAAGCGCGCCTGGCGCACCTCGAGCGGCCAGAGGTGGACCGGGTAGGCCGTGCGGAACCGGCACGACGTCCCGGCCACGGAGCGGGAGTAGAGCATCGCCCCGCGCGGGATCTTCTGCCCCGACTGGAGGCTGACCTGCGACGGGTCGAGGACGAACTGCACCACCGACATCGAGGGGATCGGCGCCAGGAGGTGCGGGTAGAGGACGTTCAGGAGCGACTCGGTGATCTCGGGGAACTCGTCGTCGACCTTCAGGTGGACGCGCGAGGCGAGGAACGCGAACGCCTCGATGAGCCGCTCGACGTGCGGGTCCTCGCAGGTGTCCGGCTCCAGCTGGAGGCGGCCCGCGATCTTGGGGTACCTCTCGGCGAACTCCGCCCCCATCTGGCGGAGGAAGGAGAGCTCCCTTTCGTAGTAGCCGAGGAGCTCGTCGCGCATCACTCCCCCTTCACGCGGAACTCCCCGCTCCCGATCTGGAGCAGGGTGTCGAAGGAGACCGGCTCGGGCGCCGGGTCGACCTTGAGGCGGGCGTCGATCCGGAACTTCAGCGAGAGGCCCGGCCCGGGCTCGGGGTCGACCGTGACGACGACCCCCTCGAGGCGCGGCTCGAACGCCTCGAGGACCCGCTCCACGGAGCGGCGCAGCTTCGCCTTGTCGCCGAGGTTCCTTCCCGAGAGCGTCGTCATGTCGGGGAGGCCGTAGACGGCGATGGAGGACTGGACCTCCTTGAGCTCCGGCGGCACGTTCGCCGGGGCGCGCGTGTTCAGGAGCCACTCGAGGTCGCGCCGGACGGACCCCTTGAGGATCCGCAGGTTCTTCACCCGCGACGCGGCCGCCTCGCGCGAGAACTCCGGCTCGTAGTCGATCAGCCGGTCGAGGACCGACGGGCGGACACGGATCTCGTTGTCGAACCGCGACATCTCGGGCGGACTCCTGGGGCCAACGGCCGGAAGACGGAAAATGGCCGGGCGGCGGAGGCCGCCGCCCGGCCGCGAGCGGCTACTTGCGCGCCGAAGAGGGCAGGTCCGCCACGAGGCGGAGCGAGACCTGCAGCTCGTCGAGCTGGAAGTGGGGCCTCAGGAACGC
>CAZNSS010000614.1:0-2855 GCA_964575465.1 uncultured Holophagales bacterium
CGTCGGTAGCCAGACGCTTGAACGCGGTCCGTTCCTCATCGGTGATGATGTAGGTGACGTCTTCGTTCAGCCACTTGCGGAAGGGGCCTTCGAGTTCCTTGCGCAGTTTTTCCTCCCGCTTGCGCCTCTCCTTCTCGGAGAGCGGTTTCGCCACGGTCTCCCGTGGACCCGCCGGAGCGGCGGCCTTCTCTGCTGCCTTCCCGGGCGCCTTCCCGGCCGCGTCCGGTCCTCCCGCCTCCTTCTCGCCCTTGTCCGCGGCCTTCGCGACCTTCTTCCCGCCCCCATCGAGGTCGGCCGGGTCGGGACGGAAACGGAGGGCCGCGTTCGGTATGCGCAGGACGTCGTCGCGGCGGTCGACGGGGATCTGGACGTTCGCCGTCATCCCCGGACGAAGGCGGCCCTCCGGGTTGGCGACGTCGAGGAGCACGGGGTACGTGACGACGTTCTGGACCGTCTGCGGCGACAGCCGGATCTGCGAGACCGAGCCGCCGAAGGGCCGGTCGGGAAACGCGTCGACCGAGAAGTTCGCCTCCTGCCCCTCCTTCACCTTCCCGATGTCCGCCTCGTCGATGTTCGTGAGGACCTGCATCTTCGTCAGGTCCTGGGCGATCGTGAAGAGGACCGGGGCCTGGAACGAGGCCGCGACCGTCTGGCCGACGTCGTACTGGCGGTCGACGACGACACCGTCGATCGGGGAGAGGATCCGGGTATAGGCCAGGTTCGTCTCGGCCTGCTTGAGAGCGGCGGAGGACTGCTCGACCGAAGCGGCCGCCCCGTCCCGGTTCGCCTTCGCCGTGTCGTACTCGGACTGTGCCTGCAGCTGGGCGTCGAGGAGCTTCTTCGCCCGCGCGAGGACGAGCTCGGCGTTCCTGAGCTCCACCTTCGCCCGCTCGACGTCGGCCCGCCGCTGGTCCACGTTCGCCTGGAACGGCGTCGGGTCGAGCTCGGCGAGGAGCTGCCCCTTCCTCACCTCCGAGTTGAAGTCGGCGTGGAGCCTCGCGATGATCCCCGAGACCTGGCTGCCGACCTTCACGGTCGTGACGGCCGAGAGCGTCCCGGTGGCGGTCACGGTCGCCACGACCGAGCCCTTCGCCACCTTCTCCTTGCGGAACTTCGGCCCGGCCTGCTTCTCCTTCGTGAGGACGAAGACTCCGCCCGCCACGACGGCGACGACCACGACCGCCCCGATCAGTGCCTTCTTCATCTGGATCAACCCTTTCCTTCGCGGCCACCCGCGGGGAGTCCGAACGGGAAGCGGATCACCAGGCCGAGGCGAAACGCGTTGAAGGTACGGACCGAGTCGCCCGTCTGGATGCGCCGGGAGGCGTATTCGACGATGGCCTCGATCCCCTTCCGTCCTTTCCAGACGGCCGCGGGCTGGTGAATCCGTTCGCTCGAGTCGGCACCCCGGTAGCGCCACTCGCTGTACGTGTACCTGAAGACCGAGCCCGGGAACTCGAGCCGGACCCCGCCGCGCCACGCCCGGCCGTCCCTCTCGGCCAGGGGCCGGGCCTCGCCAGGCGCGGGCTCCGGCGCGGAGCGCAGGAGGCCCTGGAGCCCGACGGAGAGAGGGCCGAAGGTGGCGGTGAGATCGGCGACGCCGTCGGATCGCCGGTACTCCCGGCCTCCGTCGTCCGGAACGATCCTCGCCGATCCGCCCGAGAGGCCGGGCCGAATCGTCCAGAGCCCCTTGTTGTAGAGGTACGAGACGCGTCCCGAGAAGCCGTCGCGCAGCTTTGCGGCCGGGTCGGACTCGACGCCCTTGCCTTCTTCTTCCCAGGCCACATGGTCGTTCTGGCCGGCCCACCGGGCGGCCCAGTCGAGACTGTGCCAGCCGAGCGGACGGTTCCCCACCAGCTGGACGCCCCAGTCGGGGTTCCGGTTGACGCCGTTCAGGGAGAAAAGATCACCTCCGAACGTCTCGTCGGCGAGCCCGACGACGGCGCCGACCTTCCCCGCGCGAAGCTCCCCCGCCGGGGTGTCGACGAACGCGTAGCCCTCCTCGAGCCAGACCGAACCGGGAAAGTAAGGACGGAAGAGCCCCTCCCGACCCCGGACCTCGAGTCGCGCCCCCCAGCCATTCTGCCGGAAGCCCGCCGAGAGGAAGGCGTACAGGAGCTCCGCCTCCCGGAGGTCGCGATCCTCGAGCGGCTCGAGCGCCGAGAGAGACGCCCCGAGGACGAAGCGCGGCGGCTCGTCCGCCGGTGGGGCGGAGCGGGCGGGAGCGGCGAAGAGAAGACCCGGCAGGAGCAGGCCGACGGCGGGGAGGACTCGCAAGCCTCCCGATGATACGGGCCTCGTTCGGTGGAGTTTCCTCACGGCACGCCCTTCAGAGGGCCGGCTCGTCCGCCGCGCCGCCGAATCGCGCGAGGCGGCCCTCGACGGCGCGACGGACCCGCGTCCGGAACGCGAGGACCTCGAGCTGCCGGAGCCGGATCGCCTCCCCCGTGCGGCGCCGCTGCTGTTGCCGGGCGACGGCGAGGAGGAGCGCGCTCCTGACGTACTCGCGCCGTTCGTCGGCGCGCCCGAACCGCGCCTCCCGGCGCCGTCTCCACGGATTTCCGAGGACGGCGAGGTCCTCGTCCGGGAGGATCCCGAGGCGGACCTCCTCCGGGAGCTCGCGAAGGACCCGCCGCCGCTCGAGGAGAAGAGGCGCCACCCAGGCGAGGAGAGCGACGAGGAGGGCGGTGGCGGGAGCGAGCGGCCGCTGGCCCGCCGGAAGGACGGAGCCCAGCACCAGCAGGCAGCCCGCGACGGGCCCGGGGAGGCAGGCGGCTCCCGCCCAGAAGAGGCCGCGCCGCCAGCCGGTCTCGGCGTTCGCGAGACACCCCGCGGCCCCGAAGACCGAGATTCCA
>CAZNSS010000615.1:0-2853 GCA_964575465.1 uncultured Holophagales bacterium
GGCCTCAGGTCGAGGGTCGCGGGCACCGGGGCGGGCGTCGGGGCGGGGACGGGCTCCGTCTGCGCCGGGGCGAGGTGCCCGGCGAGGAGGAGGGCCAGTGCCAGAACGGCCCGCGGGACGGACCCGATGGACGGGCGTACGGCGGACCAGGCCGGGCCGACGACGGCCGGCACGGCCTCGCGGTGATCGCTCCTCACGCGCCTACCGCCCGGGTCCCACCGCGGCCGACGAACGGACGAGAACCTTCAGTTCGTTGTCGATCACTGTCACTTCGAGGCACTCGAGCTGCTCCCGGGCGCCGATAAGCAATTCGGATACCGCGTCTTCCACGTGTCGCTGGATCGTCCGACGGAGCGGCCGCGCCCCCGAGTGGGCGTCCTGCCCCGACATCGAGAGGAGCCAGTCGACGGCCTTCTCGTCCGCCACGAGCTCGAGCCCGCGGTGCTTCAGCGTCCCGGCGACGTCGTCCAGGAGGAGACGGCAGATCGCCCGGAGGTTCTCCTGCGAGAGGGGATTGAAGACGATGACCTCGTCGATCCGGTTCGTGAACTCGGGGGAGAACTCGCGGCGGAGCTCCTTCAGGACCATCTCCTCGACCTCGCGCGCGGGAGGGGCGTTCTTGCCGTCGCCGAAGCCCACGCGGGCCTGGGTGACGAGGAACTTCGTCCCGATGTTGGAGGTCATGATGATGAGCGTGTTCTTGAAGTCGACCGTGTTCCCGTAGGCGTCCGTCAGCTGGCCGTCCTCGAGGATCTGCAGGAGGAGGTTCGCGATGTCCGGGTGGGCCTTCTCGATCTCGTCGAGGAGGATGACGGAGTAGGGCTGCCGCCGGATCCGCTCCGTGAGCTGCCCTCCCTCCTCGTGGCCGACGTAGCCCGGGGGGGAGCCGATGAGCTTGGAGACGGCGTGCTTCTCCATGTACTCCGACATGTCGAAGCGAACGAGCGCCTTCTGGTTGTCGAAGAGGAACTCCGCGAGCCGCCGGGCGACCTCCGTCTTCCCGACGCCCGACGGGCCGAGGAAGATGAACGACCCCATCGGCCGGTTCGGGTTCTTCACGCCGAGGCGGGAGCGCCGGATCGCGCGCGAGATCGCGTCGATGGCCCGGTCCTGGCCGATGACGCGCCGGCGGAGCGTCGTCTCCATGTTCAGGAGCTTCTCGGCTTCCTCGACCTGGATCGAGGTGACGGGGATGCCGGTCCAGCTGGCGATGATCTCCTCGATGTCGCCGCGGACGACCTCGACGAAGGAGCTCTCGTCGAGCTGCGCGGTGCGCGTCCGCTCGATCTCCTCCCTGATCTCGACCTCGCGCTCGCGGAGCGAGACGGCGTGCTCGAAGTCCTTGTCGGAGATCGCCTTCTTCATGTCCTTGACGATCTGCTTGATCTCGTTCTCCAGCCGCCGCAGGTTCTGCGTGTCCGCGGTCATCCGGAGCTTCACCTTCGCCCCCGCCTCGTCGAGGAGGTCGATCGCCTTGTCGGGGAAGAAGCGGTCGGGGATGTAGCGGCTCGACTGGTAGACGGCGGTCCTCACGGCGTCGGGCGTGTAGCGCACCCGGTGGAACCTCTCGTAGCGCTCGCGGATCCCTTCCAGGATCTCGAGCGTCTGCTCCTCGGTCGGCGGGTTCACCGTGATCGCCTGGAAGCGCCGGAGGAGCGAGCGGTCCTTCTCGATGTACTTCCGGTACTCCTTCAGGGTCGTCGCCCCGATGCAGGCGATCTCGCCGCGGGAGAGGGCCGGCTTGAGGATGTTCGCCGCGTCGAGCGACCCCTCGGCCGAGCCCGCCCCGATGAGGGAGTGGATCTCGTCGATGAAGATGATGAGGTCCTGGTTCTCCCGGAGCTCCTTCAGGATCCCCTTGAGCCGCTCCTCGAACTGCCCCCGGTACTTCGTCCCGGCGACGATCAGGGAGAGGTCCATCGCGAGGATCTTCTTGCTCGCGAGGAAGAGCGGTACGGCCCCTTCGACGATCCGCTGTGCGAGCCCCTCGACGATGGCCGTCTTCCCGACGCCCGGCTCCCCGAGGAGGATCGGGTTGTTCTTCGTACGCCGGGACAGGATCTGGATGATCCGCTCGACCTCCTCGTCGCGCCCGACGAGCGGGTCGAAGACCCCCTGGGCCGCCAGGGCGGTCAGGTCGCGCGCGTACTCGGCGAGGAACGGGAGCTCCTTCTTCTGCTTGGAGGCCTCGCGCTCCTTGATGAGGGCGATCGCCTCCTCCCTCACGCCGTAGAGGTTGAAGCCGTGCCCGGTCAGGAGCCGGGAGGCGACGCACGGGTCGACGCGGAGGATCCCGATGAGGAGGTGCTCCGTGCCGACGTACGGATGCATCATCGACTCCGCCTCGTGGGAGGCGTAGGCGAGGATCTTCTTCGACTCCTCCGAGAGCGGGAGCTCCTGGGACGACGAGACGCGCTCGACGAAGACCCGGTCCCCCTCGATCTCCTTCCGGACGTCGTCCGGCTTCACGTTGAAGCGGGCGAAGATCTCCCGCGTGACGTCCTCGCCCTCCCGGAGGATGCCGAGGAGGATGTGCTCGGACTCGATGACCTTCGAGCCGAGCTTCGAGGCCTCGTAACGGGCGAAGAACAGGGCGCGGCGGGCTTTCTCGTTGTACTTTTCGAACATGGCTCGACCTCGACGGAGGCCGCTCGGGAAGCGGACTTCGCCCGTCTCCCGATCCTAGCACAGGGGGTGCCACCCGCCCGGTCCGCTCAGGGGGTCGCGAGACCGCCCGGCGTGAGCGTCACGACGGTCCCGCAGCGGGCCGCCACGCCCGGGTCGTGCGTCACGAGGAGGAGCGCGCCGGCGCGCTCGCGGGCCGCCCCGAGCAGGAGCTCGAGGACGTCGGCG
>CAZNSS010000616.1:0-2828 GCA_964575465.1 uncultured Holophagales bacterium
GCGACAACCAGTCGACGGTCGAGATCCACGTCCTGCAGGGCGAGCGCGAGATCGCCCGGGAGAACAAGTCGCTCGGGAAGTTCGACCTCGTCGGCATCCCGCCCGCGGCGCGCGGCGTTCCGCAGATCGAGGTGACGTTCGCGATCGACTCCTCGGGCATCGTCAACGTCTCCGCGCGCGACATGGCGACGGGCCGCGCCCAGGGGGTCCAGATCAACCCGGCGGGAGGCCTCTCCCAGGGGGAGATCGACCAGATCATCTCGGAGGCGGAGGAGAACAAGCAGGCCGACCAGAAGCGGAAGGCCGTCCGCCAGCTCAAGAACAAGCTCGAGGGGCAGATCACCGGGAACGAGCGGGTGTTCCGCGAGTTCGGAAAGCTCCTCGGCAACGACGAGCGGGACCGGATCGCCCGGACGCTCCAGCACGCCCGCGAGGTCCTGACCTCCGAGGAGAGGGGCGAGATCGACAACGCCCTCCTCGACATGCAGGGGGTCTCGCGGCTCCTGACCGCGGCAATGCTCTACAAGAGCGAAAAGCCGGAGAAGGAATAGCTCCGAAAGGCCCGAGGTGAGTACGACATCCCGCGACCTCTACGAGGTCCTCGGCGTCGCCCGCGACGCCACGAACGACCAGATCAAGTCGGCCTACCGCAAGCTGGCGCTGAACCACCACCCGGACCGCAACCCCGGGAACTCCGAGTCGGAGCAGAAGTTCCGGGAGGCGGCCGAGGCCTACGCGATCCTCTCCGATGCCGAGAAGCGCGCCCGCTACGACCGGTACGGCCACGAGGGGGTGCGCGGCGGCGCCGGAGGGTTCGATCCGAACGCCTTCGTCGACTTCGCCGACATCCTGGGGGACTTCTTCGGGTTCGGCTTCGGGGGCGGGCGGCGCGGACGGCAGGTCCCGGGCGAAGACCTGCGCGCGGACCTGAGCCTGTCCTTCGAGGAGGCGGCTTTCGGCGTCGAGAAGAGCCTCCCGATGCGGCGGTTCGAAAGGTGCGACACCTGCCATGGCACGGGCGGCAAGGGGGGGAGCGGGGCGGTCACCTGCGGCGTCTGCCGGGGCCGGGGCCGCGTCCAGTTCCGCCAGGGCTTCTTCGCGATGGAGCGGCCCTGCCCCGAGTGCCAGGGTGCCGGCGAGAAGCTCAAGGATCCCTGCCACGACTGCCGGGGAGAAGGGCGGGTGCTCAGGGAACGGACCCTGACGATCGCGATCCCGGCGGGCGTCGACACCGGCGCGCGGCTCCGCCTGTCGGGAGAGGGGAACCACGGCAAGGCGGGTGGCCACGCGGGCGACCTCTACGTCGTGCTCTCCGTCGAGGCGCACGAGCAGTTCCGGCGGGAGGGGTACGACGTCGTCCTCCCGTGGGCGGTGCCCTTCCCCGTCGCCGTCCTGGGCGGAAGCTGCACGGTGCCGACGCTCCACGGGGACGAGGAGATCGAGATCCCTGCCGGGACCGCCGCGGGACGTGTCTTCACCCTCCGGGGGAAGGGGATTCACCGGGTCGACGGACGCGGGAAGGGGGACCAGCACGTCGTCGTGACGGTGCGGGTCCCGAAGAAGCTCACCTCGGAGCAGAAGAAGGCGGTCCAGAAGCTCGCGGACGTTCTGAAGGAGGAGCCGGGCAGCCCGACGCGCGAGGAGAAGGGCTTCCTCGAGAAGCTGCGCGACTTCCTCTCCGGCTGAAGCGATCGTGCCCTCCGCCGTCCGGCTGACCCTCGACCCTGCCTCGGAGCCGGCGCTCGAGGAGGCGCTCGCCGAGCTCCTCGTCTCCTGGAGCGTCCGGGCCGGGACCCTCTCCCTGTGGGTCCCGGAAGAGGAGGTCGGGGAAGCCCTCTCCCTTCTCAGCGCGGCAGGTGTCGAGGTCCTCGCGACGGAGGTCGAGGCCGAGAGGGACTGGGTCGCCGAAGCGTCCGCGCTGCAACGGCCGGTCGCCGCAGGCGGGATCGTCCTCGACCCCCACGACCCTCCTTCGGCCGACCCCGGCAGCCGTCCGCGCCTCTTCCTCCCCGCGGAACGGGCCTTCGGGACGGGCTCGCACGAGTCGACGCGCCTCGCCCTCCGGCTCCTCCTCGCGGCGGTTCCGCGGGGAGGCACCGTCCTCGACGTCGGTTGCGGCGCCGGGACGCTCGCCCTCGCGGCCCGGGTCGCCGGAGCGGGGCGGGCCTTCGGGTTCGACCTCGACCTCGAGGCCCCTTTCGCGTCCCGCCTCAACGCCCGGAGGAACGGTGTCGACGGCGCCGGCTTCTGGGGAGGCCTCCTCGAGAGCCTCTCGCCTTCGGCCCGGTTCGACCTGGTCGTGGCGAACATGCTGCAGGAAGAGGTCGGCCCCCTTCTTCCGACGCTCGCGCGGCTCCTCCCGCCGGGCGGCATCCTCGTGACGGCCGGCCAGCTCGTGGCGAGGGAGGACGAGTTCCTGGGCCTCCTTGCGGCCGCGCGGCTCCGGCCACGAGCGCTCGCGTCCGAGGGGGAGTGGCTCGGCACGCTCTCGGCGAAGGCGTGAGCTCCCCGCCGCGCGTCCTCGTCCCGGGGGCGAGCCTGGAGCCCGGGGAAACGGTCCTCCTCCCGGAGGACGAGGTGCGCCACCTCCGCGTCGCGAGGGTCGTGCCGGGTGCGGCGCTCGTCCTCCTCGACGGGGCGGGGAGGCGAGTCGCGGCGGCCCTCTCCGAAGGGGCCCGGGGAGCGGTGGTCCGCGGCGACCTCCCCGTGCGCGGCGAGCCGGCCCGCAGCGTGACGCTCCTTCTCGGCGTCGGAGAGCTCGCCCGCGTGGAGTGGGCCGTGGAGAAGGGGACCGACTACCAGTCCGTCGTTCGGTTCGCCGTCGCCCT
>CAZNSS010000617.1:0-2825 GCA_964575465.1 uncultured Holophagales bacterium
CGGCGGCGGGCCGCGCCGCCGCGCGCCGCCGTCGCGAGAGACCCATCCCGGAGAGACGATCCTTCCAGCCGGAAGACACGGGGCGAGGATAATCGACGCATGGACGACGTCCTCGTGATCCTGTGTCCCGACTGCGAGTCGACGCTCAAGGTCGACCGCGCGACCGGGGCCGTCCTCTCGCACGAGCCGGCCGCCGTGAAGCGGAAGCTCGGCTCGCTCGAGGAAGCCGCCGCAGAGAACGCCCGGCGCAAGGAAAGGGCCCAGGACCTCTTCGCCGCCACCGTCGAGCGGGAGAAGCACAAGAGCGAGATCCTCGAGAAGACGTTCCGCGAGGCTCTCGAGAGGGCACAGAAGGAGCCCGGCGGCCGCCCCCGAAGTCCCTTCGACGACGACTAGGCGGCTAAAGCTCGGGTCGGTTGAAGTACCAGAGCATCCAGGCGATGCAGCCGAAGAGCCCCGCGCCGAGGAGGAGCCAGACGTCCCACATCGGCCACTGGTTGCCGTAGGCGTCCTGGAGGCTCCGGTAGCCGAAGCCGACGACGAGGATCACGACGACCCAGAAGGTCCACTTCCAGATCGACTTCCGCGTGTCCGCCGCCTGCTGGTCGATCTGGAGCTTCTCGATCGCCGCGTGCCGCTTCTTGCGCTCGATCTCGCGGCGGTGGGCCTTCATCCCGTCCGTCACGAGCTCGGGCCGGGTCACGGGGCGCGTCGTCTCGGGCACGCCCCGACGGACTGGCGCCGTGGCCTGGGTGACGTCCACCTTCCGCGTCGGCCCCGTTACGGACGGGCTCGACGGCAGCTTCCTCTCGGGCTTCTTCGGGTCCGTCACCTTGCCTCCTCGTCTCTCCCCGTCAGCTCGCCGCCGCCGGGCCCGGGTGGGCCGGGAGGGCCTGCGCCGCCAGCTCGAGGACGTCGAACGGCTGCGTCTTGCCGGCCATCTCCGTCTGCGCGTTCCCGAGCATCACCATGCAGAACGGACACGAGACGCCGACGAGGTCGGTCCCCGCGGCCTCGATCTCCTCGTAGCGCGCCTGGTTGATCCTCGTCCCGACCTTCTCGTCGAGCCACATCCGTCCGCCGCCCGCGCCGCAGCAGAGTCCGTTCCGGCCGCTCCGCGGAAGCTCGGTCAGCGCGAGGCCCGGGATCGCCGCCAGGATTTCGCGCGGCGCCTCGTAGACCTCGTTGTGCCGCCCGAGGTAGCAGGCGTCGTGGAACGAGATCGACTTCTCGAGCCTCTCCGTCAGCTTCAGCCGCCCCTCGGCGACGAGCCGTGCGACGAGCTCCGTGCCGTGGATCACCTCGAACGTCCCGCCGAAGTCGGGGTACTCGTTCCGGAGCGTGTTGAAGCAGTGCGGGCAGTTCGTCACGATCTTCTTCACGCCGTAGCCGTTCATCGTCTCCACGTTCTGCTGCGCGAGCGTCTGGAAGAGGTACTCGTTCCCGAGCCGGCGGGCGGAGTCGCCGTTGCACGTCTCCTCGGCGCCGAGGATCGCGAACCTCACCCCCCCCTCGTGCAGGAGCTTCGCGAGGGCACGGGAGACCTTCTTGCCGCGGTCCTCGTACGAGCCGGCGCAGCCGACCCAGAAGAGGACCTCCACGGCCGCGCGATCGGCCTCGTCCATCGCCCCGAGGACCGGGACCTCGAAGTCGAGCTCGCCCGTCCAGGCGTCGCGGTCGGCCGCCGCGAGGTTCCATGGGTTCCCCTGCCGCTCCATCCCGTTGAAGGCCGTCTGCGCCTCCTTGGGGAACTCGCTCCTCTCGAGGACGAGGTGGCGGCGCATGTCGACGATCTTGTCGGTGTAGGTGATCGCGACCGGGCAGGCCGACTCGCAGTAGCGGCAGGTCGTGCAGGCCCAGATCGTCTCCTCGTCGACCCACCCGCCGATGAGTGGCTTCCGATCCTCGAGCCGCTTCTTCGCCGCCTCGTCCGCGCGGCCCGTCGAGACGTCGACGAGGTCGCCCGCGACCCCGTAGAGCGAGCGCCGCAGGTCCTTCATGAAGCCCTTCGGCGAGAGGGGCTTGCCCGTCAGGTGCGTCGGGCAGACCTCGCGGCAGCGCCCGCACTCCGTGCAGGTGAACATGTCGAGGCGCTGCTTCCAGGTGAAGTCCTCGACCTTCGCGACGCCGAACTTCTCCGCCTCCGCGGCCTTCTCGATGTCGACGTTCGGGAGCCTCCCCGGCGCGTCGAGCTTCCGGAGGAAGATGTTCGGGAGGGCCGTGATGACGTGGAAGTGCTTGGCGAACGGGAGGTAGTTCAGGAAGACGAAGATCGCGACGAGGTGCAGCCACCAGCAGGCGAAGAAGACCCCCCGCAACGTCGCGTGGGGCGTTTCCGCGAGGAGGCCCGAGAGGGCCGCGGTGGCCGGCTCCCACGCCGACGTGGTCCCCTCCATCGCGAGCTTCGCGGCGCCGGCGAGGAGGTCGCTCGCCATGAGGAAGCCGATCAGGCAGAGGATGAGGCCGGCGTCGAACGAGGGGTCGAGCCGCTCCTTGCGGAAGACGTATCGCCGCGCGAGAGCGAGGAGGACCCCGAGGAAGGTCGTGACGAGGACGACGTCCTTCAGGAGGAGGTACGCCTGCCAGGCGCCGGCCGGCAGGAACGGCATCCCCGCCTTCGGGAAGAGCCCCTCGAGGACGAGCGACATCGTCCTCACCGAGAGGACGACGAAGCCGCTGAAGATGAGCATGTGGTAGAGCCCGGCGTAGCCGTCCCACCACATCTTCTTCTGGAAGATCCCGAGCTCGAGAAGACCGCGGACGCGCTCGAGCGGGCGGTCCCACCGGACTTCCGGCGGCCCGCCGATCGTCAGGAGCTGCCAGCG
>CAZNSS010000618.1:0-2823 GCA_964575465.1 uncultured Holophagales bacterium
CGGTTGATGGTCTCCGTGGCGTCCATCGTGTGGAGGGTCGAGAGGACGAGGTGGCCGGTCTCGGCGGCGATGCGGGCCGTCTCGACCGTCTCGAAGTCGCGCATCTCGCCCACGAGGATGACGTCCGGGTCCTGCCGGAGGGCCGCCCGGAGGGCCGAGGAGAACGAGCGTGTGTCGACCTCCAGCTCGCGCTGGTTCACGATCGACTTCTTGTCGCGGTGGAGGAACTCGACCGGGTCCTCGACCGTCATGATGTGCTCGGCCCGCGAGGCGTTGATGAAGTCGATCATCGCGGCGAGGCTCGTCGACTCGCCCGACCCGGTCGTCCCCGTGACGAGGATGAGGCCGCGCGTCTCCTCGCAGACCTTCTCGATGACGGGCGGCAGGAGGAGCTCGCGGACCGTCAGGATGCGGGCCGGGATGACGCGGCAGACCAGCCCGACCGTCCCGCGCTGCTGGAAGATGTTGCAGCGGAAGCGCCCGAGCCCCGGCACCGAGTAGGCGATGTCGATCTCGAAGTTGTTCTTGAACTTCTCCTTCTGGCGGGAGGACATGATCGAGAAGGCCATCGCGATCGTGTCTTCCTGCATCATCCGTTTCATGTCGACGAGCGGGATCAGGTCCCCGTCGACGCGGATGATCGGATGGGCTCCGACCTTCACGTGGAGATCCGAGGCCTTGCGCTCGACCGCAATCTTGAGGAGGTCGTTGATGTGCATGCCCGGAGTCTCCTCTCTACCCGAACGCCGAGGGAATGGTTCTGTGCCGAGGATAGGCTCGCCGAATGGCTCGGTCAACGATCGGACGGCGAGGCCCGGGCGCTAAGATCCGACGCCATGCCCATCGACTCCGGAAGCACTGCCGCGGTCCTCCTCGCCGCGGGTTCCTCCACCCGTTTCGGCAGCCCCAAGATGCTCGCGAAGGTCGACCGGGAACCCCTCCTCCGCCGCGTCGCCCGCTCTTTCGTCGAGGCCGGCTTCGCCGAGGTCGCCGTCGTCCTCGCTCCGGGCGCCACCGACGTCGCCGCGGCCCTCGACGGGCTCGGCGTCCTGATCGTCGTCAACCCGAGGCCCTGGGAAGGGATGCTCTCGTCGGCGCAGGCGGGGCTCTCGTCGCTGTCCTCCGGCTGCGGGCGGGTCGCCATCACGCCGGCGGACCTCCCCGGTCTCACCGCTCCGGTCCTCCGGCAGCTCCTCGCCGCGCTGCCCCCGACGGATCCGGGCGCCGTCGCCGTCCCTGAGAGCGGAGGACACCGCGGGCACCCCATCGTCCTTCCCGCCGGTCTCGTGCCGCGCGTCCTCACGTGGGACCCCGCCCGGCGCCTCTCGGACCTCCTCCGGGAGCCCGACGTCGCCGTCCGCGGGCTCTCCGGCTTCGGGCCCGGGATCCTGCGCGACGTCGACGTCCCCGCCGACCTCGCGACGGCGACCGGCTGAGCGGGACGACTCCCGGCGGACGAGCGGAGGCTCAGCCGGGCGCGACCGCGCCGACCGGCGTGAGCCAGCCGAACCGGTCGGCCACTCTCCCCTCGACGATCTCGAAGAAGGCGTCCTGGACCTTCGTGGTGAGCGGACCGCGGCGCCCCGCGCCGACGACGATCCGGTCGACCGAGCGGATCGGCGTGATCTCGGCCGCGGTCCCCGTGAAGAAGAGCTCGTCGGCCGCATAGAGCATCTCCCTCGGGATCACCCTCTCCTCGACCTCCATCCCCAGCTCGCGCGCGAGCCGGAGGACGGAGTCGCGGGTGATGCCGGGAAGCGCCGAGGAGGAGAACGGCGGGGTGAAGAGCCGCCCCTTCCAGACGACGAACAGGTTCTCGCCCGACCCCTCGGAGACGCGCCCCGTGTCGTCGAGGGCGATTCCCTCCTCGTAGCCGTTGACGATCGCCTCCATCTTGATGAGCTGGCTGTTCGCGTAGTTCGCCGTCGACTTCGCCATCGCCGGCATCGTGTTCGCGCCGAGACGGGTCCAGGACGAGCAGCAGACGTCGACGCCCTTCTCCATCGCCTCCGGGCCGAGGTACTTTCCCCACGGGTAGCAGCCGATCATCACGTCGACCGGGTTCGGGAACGGGTTCACGCCGAGCATCCCGAAACCGCGATAGGCGAGCGGCCGGATGTAGCACGCCTCGAAACCGTTCGAGAGGATCGTCTCGAGCGTCGCGGACTTCAGCTCCCCCATCGTCCAGGGGATCTCCATCCGGTACATCTTCGCGGACCAGAAGAGGCGGTCGAGGTGGTCCTCGAGGCGGAAGACCTCGGGCCCGCGGGCCGTCCGGTAGCAGCGGATCCCCTCGAAAACACCCGAGCCGTAGTGGAGAGCGTGGGTGAAGACGTGGACCTTCGCGTCGGCGAAATCCACCAGCCTGCCGTTCATCCAGATCTTCTTGACGTCCTCGAAGGCCATCGACCCCTCCTCCGCCGGATGATATCCGCCGGGCTCCGGACGAGACGGCTCAGGCGGTGTCGGCGTCGACCAGGCGCGAGAGGACGGCGACCACCGCCGTCTCGAGGCGGAGGATCCGGTTCCCGAGGCCGACGGGAACGGCCCCGGCCCCGTCGAGGAGGCTCTCCTCGGCCGCGTCGAAGCCCCCTTCCGGCCCGATCGCCACCGAGACCTCCTCGCCGCGAATCGTCGCGAGAGAGAGTCGTGCCGCCCCGGGGCGCGCCGCAAGAAGCACTCCCCCGGCGTGGACGATCGCGCCGGCGAGCGGCTGCGGCGCCAGGACCTCCGGGACCACGGTCCGGTCGCACTGCTTGACCGCCCCGGCGGCGATGCGCCGGAGCCTCTCCAGCCGCGCGGTCGCCGCGGCGACATGGGCCC
>CAZNSS010000619.1:0-2822 GCA_964575465.1 uncultured Holophagales bacterium
CCCTCGGCGATCGACTCGCCCATCTGCGGCATGATCACGTTCGTCGGCATGGTCCGATTCTCCGTCAGTCTTTCATCGGGTCAGTAGGCCGCGAGTCTACGCGCGGCGGCGAGCAGGGTGGAGAGGCCGGGCAGGTACGCCGCCTCCAGGGTCGGGGCGAAGGGAACGGGTGTGTCGGGGGCGGTCACGCGGAGAACCGGCGCGTCGAGCCACTCGAAGGCCTTCTCCGCGAGCGTGGCCGCGATCTCGGCCCCGATTCCGAGGGTCCGGGCGTCCTCGTGGAGGAGGAGGGCCTTCGAGGTCTTCCGGATCGACTCGAGGATCGTCTCCTCGTCGAGCGGGAGGAGGGTCCTCAGGTCGATGACCTCGGCCTCGACCCCTTCCTTCGCGAGCTCGGCGGCCCCGTCGAGGGCGAGCGGGACCATCGCGCCGTACGTCACGATCGTCAGGTCGCGACCGGAACGGCGGACGGCCGCCTTCCCGAGGGGGACCACGCCGTCTCCCGCGGGGAGGACCTCCTTCGCCCTCCGGTAGAGGAGCTTGTGCTCGAGGAAGAGGACCGGGTCGTCGTCCCGGATCGCCGCCTTCAGGAGCCCGCGCGCGTCGGCCGCGGTCGAGGGGGCGACGACCGCGAGGCCGGGCGTCCGCGCGAAGTAGCCCTCGGGGCTCTGGGAGTGGAACGGCCCGGCGTGGACGCCACCGCCCGAAGGGCCGCGGATGACGATCGGGACGCCGAGGCCGGTCCGGTAGCGGTGCTTCGCCGCGAAGTTCGTGATCATGTCGAACGCCCGGGCGGCGAAGTCGAAGAACTGCATCTCGACGACAGGCCGGAGGCCCCGGAGGGAGGCGCCGATGGCCGCCCCGACGATCGCCTCCTCGACGACCGGGGTGTCGATGACCCGGGCGGGACCGAACTTCTCGAGGAGCCCGGCCGTCGCCTTGAAGGCGCCGCCGTAGACCCCGATGTCCTCGCCCAGGAGGATCACCCGCCCGTCGCGCTCCATCTCCTCGGAGAGCGCGATCCGGATCGCGTCGACGCAGGTGACCTCTTGGCCCGCCCGGGAGCTCTCGGCTCCGCTCACCCGAGCCCCCCGACGAACGTCTCGCGGCGCCGCCTCACGACGGCCTCCTCGTCGGCCCGCACGCCCCGGAACTCCGGGTCGGGGACGGGAGCAGGGGAGGACTCGGCCTCGGCCACGGCGGCGTCCAGCTCCGCTTCGATCCCGGCCCTCACCGCCTCGCGGGCTTCGGCGTCCATCCCGTCGGCCGCGTCGAGGTGCCGCTCGAACCGCGCGATCGGGTCGCGCCGCGTCCACTCGGCCAGCTCCCCGGCGTCGACGTAGGCCTGCCCGTCGTGCTCGGCGTGCCCCTTCCTCCGGTACGTCTTGCACTCGAGGAGGAACGGCCCGTTTCCCTCGCGCGCCCAGGTCACGGCCCGCCGGGCCGCTTCGACGACCGCGAGGACGTCGTTCCCGTCGACGATCGCGCTCGCCACGCCGTAGCCGGCCGCCTTGTCGGCGAGGGTCGCGGCGCCGCACTGCGCCTCCGACGGCGTCGAGTAGGAGAAGCGGTTGAACTCGAGGACGACGACGAGCGGCAGCTTCTGCACGGCGGCGAAGTTGATCCCCTCGTGGAACGCGCCCGTCGAGGTCCCTCCCTCGCCGAGGTACGTCATCCCGACGGTCCGCTTCCCGAGGAAGCGGTCGGCGAGGACCATCCCGGCGACGACCGGGACGGCCGTCCCGAGCATCGCGATCGCGGAGTAGAGCCCCTTCTCCGGCAGGCAGAAGTGGAGGAAGCCGTCGCGCCCGCGTGCGGGGGCGTCGCCCTTCGTCATCACCTGCCGCAGGATGTCGACGGGTCGGGCGCCGCGAACCAGGGTCGCGCCCAGGTCGCGGATGATCGGCACGAGGAGGTCTCCCTCCTCCAGCGCGAACGCCGTCCCGACGGCCGTCGCCTCCTGGCCGAGGCACCGGAACAGCCCCCCGGTCATCTTTCCCTGCCGGTAGAGGCTCACCATCCGCTCCTCGAGGAGGCGCGTGAGAAGGAGGTGCCGGTAGAGGTCCTTCTGCTGTTCTGGGGAGGTGGTCATTGCGTCGGGCGGGCGCCCAACTCTTCATTATCGGCACCCTTTTCGCGATGCGTCAAACTCGCCCCCATGACCCGCCGCCCCCCGAAGACCACGCCCCTCGGCCGGCTCCTCGAGCTGGGCGGCCTCGCCGTCCGCGCCGGGGCGTCGACCGCGGCCACCTACGTGTCGAGCCTCGGCAGGGCGGCGCCGCGGAAGGAGGCGCTCCGGACGGCGGAGCTCGTGAAGAACGCCCACCGCCTCGTGACGACGCTCGGCGAGATGAAGGGGGCCGCCATGAAGGTGGGACAGATGCTCAGCCTTCACGACGAGGTGCTCCCGCCCGAGGTGGCGGCCGTGCTGAGGAGGCTCCAGGCCGAGACGCCGAGCCTGCCGCTCGAGATGGTCGAGGAACAGCTCGAGAAGGAGCTGGGCGACCCGCTGCAGATCTTCGCGAGCTTCGAGCCGGAGGCGTTCGCGGCGGCCTCGATCGGACAGGTCCACCGGGCCGTGCTCCGGGACGGGCGGCGCGTCGCCGTGAAGATCCAGTACCCCGGGATCGACCGGATCGTCGAGGCCGACCTCGGGAACCTCCGGCGCGTCCTGAAGTCGGTCGTCGCGCTCGTGTCGAAGGTCGACTTCGAGCCGATCTGGCAGGAGCTGCGCGCCCGCCTCCGCGAGGAGCTCGACTACCTCCACGAGGCCGAGCGGATGCGCCGGATGGCCGAGCTCCACGCGAAGGTCCCCGAGGTCG
>CAZNSS010000620.1:0-2820 GCA_964575465.1 uncultured Holophagales bacterium
TCCCCGCCCACGGCGCGCCCGCCGAGACCGGCCGCGTGGCCAACCCGCCCGACCACCCGAGGTAGAGGTCGCCCTGGACGAGGACCTCGACGAAGCCGTCGTCGTTCAGGTCCCCGGCCGACGCCACCCAGGCGCCGGGCGGCGTGGCCGGCAGCGCGACGTCGGCCGTCCACCCTGCCACGAGCGAAGGGCCGGACGGCGAGCCGAGGTACAACGAGGCGCGGCCCTCTCCGAGCTGCAGGTCGTGCACGTCGGCGCCGATCAGGACGTCGTCGTAGCCGTCCCGGTCCACGTCACCGGCCGAGGCCGCGGACGCGCCGAACCACGCGTAGGGATCGTCGGACTCGACGGTCCACGCGGGGGACGACGAGAGCCCGGTCGCCGACCCGAGCCAGATCAGCGTATCCAGTCACCGGGGTCGGTCGCCTACGTCGGACGCACGGGTGACCTGGGGACGATGTCTCCTGCCTCGACCGCCAGCCGCCAGTTCAGCGGCGTCAGCTCGTGAACCCACTTCGACGGGTGGTCCAGCAGGCGGCCGAACACGTCGTAGAGGTACGTCCACGGATCGACCGTCTGCATCCGGCAGCTCGCGATGAGCGAGAACCAGTCCGCGGCCGCCTGCGCCCCGCCCTCCGAGCCATTGAACAGCCAGTTCTTCCTGCCGACGATGGGCTGTCGGAGGAGGAGCTCGGAGAGGTTGTTGTGGAAGGGCACGTCGCCGTGCGCGAGGAAGACCCGCATCCGCGGTTCCTGGCTGATGGCGTAGCCGACCGCCTCGCCGAGCTTCGAGCCGGGCCGGATCTTCGGCGACATCGCCTTGACCCAGGTGTAGAACCCGTCCACGAGCGGCGCGCTGCGGGCCTTCCGGACCGCCAGGCGCTCGGCGGGCGTCGCGTCGGCGAGCTCCCGCTCGATCGCGAAGAGGTCCTGGATGGTGGCCAGGCCGGCCTTCGCCTCGGGGTGCTGGATGGAGGCGTTGAAGAAGTACCTCCGCAGGTGGCTCCAGCAACCGCCGCGGGTGAGGTCGAGCGAGGTCTCGGCGTCGTTGTACTCGGAGCCGCCGTCCACGACCAGGCGGACGCCGGAGACGCCGAGCTCCGCGAGGACGGCGGTGGGGTGCTCGCCCTCCTTCGTGCGGGAGAACGCGAAGAACGCCTGCTGCTGGTCGGTGAACACCCACAGACGCCCGTTGGCGAGCTTGCCATCGGTGCCGTCCTGCACGGGGAACCCCGAGTCGTCGCCGAGGAGGGTCGAGTGGGCAGCGACCTGACCGCGGAGGGCTCCCAGGAGCAGCCGGACGTGGGGTCGCCCCTGTCGCACCCAGCCGGAGAGCACGTTCTCGTTGATCGGGAAGCCCTCGCGGGTCATCCGGTCGGCCTGGCGGTTCAGCGGGAGGTGGTCGCCGAACTTGTCGACGAGGACGCGCGCGAGGAGGCCGTCGTCGCACATGGCGCCCGGGAGGAGGAACGGCTCCGGGGCAGTCCAGACGCCGGCCTTCGGGCAGCGCGGGCACTTGCACTGCTCCTGGTGGACCTCGTTGACGACCCACCGGCCAGGCTCCCAGCCCACCCGGTGCGTGATGCGCGGCTCGATGAGCTCCCTGGCGAGCCCACAGTCCTCGCAGGTGGACGGGTTGACCGGGGCGTTCACCTTCCGACGCGGAAAGTCGAGCGCCGACACGTCACGCCGCCCCTTCCGAGGGTGCTTCGCGGTCTTCCGCCCGTCCTCCTTCGGCTTGTCGCCGTCCCCGTTCCCCTTCTTCTCCTGCTCGGCGTCCCGCGGCGGCGCCGTGACGGCGATGCCCTCGAAGAGGGGGGACTGCTGTTGGGACGCTTCGAATCGCTCGGCCGCCGCCAGCTGACGACGCTTCTCCAGGAACTCGAAGTGCCGAGCGAACTGTTCGTTGCTCACCTTCAGGGCTTCGACCTGCTGTTCGAGCAGCGCCAGCCGCTCACGCTGAGCCACGAGCTGCTCACTCTGAACCGCGAGCTGCTCACCCTGAGCCGCGAGCTGGGCATCCTTCTGCTGCGCAGTCTCCCGCAGACGCGCATTCTCTTCGAGGATCTCACCCAGCCCGGCCATGGCGCTGACTATCCTTCCCTGTCCGCGTTGTCACCAGCATTCGAAGGATTCCATCGCCTCAGGCGACGTGCGCCGCTCAGGTCGATCCCTTCGAGGAGGGCGGCGAGCTCGGCTGGGGTCATCCGAACGCGGTCGCCGTCCCCGCTCGGCCAGGAGAACCAGCCGCGTTCGAGCTTTTTGTAGACGAGGGTGAACCCGCCGTGCGTCCAGACGAGCCCCTTGACCGCGTTGCCGTCCCGGTTCGAGAACAGGAACAGCGTGCCGTCGAGCGGCTGCTCCCCGAGCTCGCGCTCACACACGGCCGCGAGACCGTCGATCTGCTTGCGGAAGTCGACGGGCTTGCGGGCGAAGAGGATGCGGGTCGGGACGGTGATCATGCGAGGGCGTCGACGACGCGACGCAGGAGGTGGAGGTCTGTCTCAGCGTCGATCTCGACGAGGGCGGCACCAACGCGGATGAGCAGCGCAGGCGCGACCGCGGGAGCGACCTCGACTTCGACGAAGGTCGACTCGGGCGCGAGGTCGCCGGGGCCGAGCCGCCAGTTCCACCACGCGAGCGTGTTGGGGTTGAGGCTGTTCTGCCGAGCGAACTCGCCGATGGAGATGCCGGACCTGCGAGCCCGGTGGACGATGGGACGCCACCGGTGGGCGGCGGGGGTGTGCATGCTGACTGAGCCTCCGCCACACGCGTCACCCGGCGGCGATCCGCAGGCCGGGAGCGCCGGTGACTGGATAC
>CAZNSS010000621.1:0-2819 GCA_964575465.1 uncultured Holophagales bacterium
AGGCGGCGGCGAACCGGGACCGTGCCGCCGCGGCGGCACGGCTCGTCGCGACGCTCGCCACGCCGGCGCCCGAGCCGCTGAAGGCTCCGAAGCGCTGAACGGACGCCGCCCGGCTCAGGCCGGCGGGCGTCCCTCGTCGGTGAGCGCCTCGAGGAGGCTCGACAGGAGGAACGCCGTCGCGCCCCAGATGACGTGCCCCTTCACGTGGTAGACGGGCGTCGGGACCGTACGCCCCCTCCACGCGACGCCCCTCTCCTCGACGAGGGTCGGCCCCATCAGGACCCGGATCGGCATCTCGATGATCGAGGCGACCTCGCGCGAGTCCCCCTTGAACGTGAACGGCCAGGGGATCGCCCCGACGAAAGGGCGGATCCGGAAGCCGGTGAACGTGACGACCTCGGGAAGGCTGCCGAGCTGCAGGATCGTCTTCCGGGGGACCCCGATCTCCTCCTCGGTCTCGCGGGTCGCCGTCTCCCACGGCGAAGCGTCGTCCAGCGCCTCCAGCCCGCCCGGGAAGGCGATCTGGCCCTTGTGGGTCTCGACCGCCTCGCTCCGCTTCGTGAAGAGGGTCCAGAGCTCGCGCTCCCTGACGTAGAGGGGGACGAGGACCGCTGCCGGGCGGGCGTCGGGCGTCGCGTCGGCGATCTCGCGGACGACGTCCGGGACGACCCACTCCCGCACGAGGCGCCGGCGAATCTCGAGTATCCAGGGAGGCGGCGTCACGCGTCGTCCTCGAGGAGGAGAGCGTCCGAGCTCTTCCGCTCGCGGGCGTGCTTCTCCCCCTTCTTCACGGCCATCTGGAGCCACGCCTCGACGTAGCCGTCGAGGTCGCCGTCGAGGACCCGGTCCACGTCCCCCATCTCGAATCCGGTCCGGTGGTCCTTCGCGAGGCGGTACGGGGCGAGGACGTAGGACCGGATCTGCGAGCCGAACCCGATCTCCATCTTCACGCCGGCCCGCTTGTCCTCCTGCGCCCGCCGCTCCTCGACGGCGCGCTGGTAGAGGCGCGACCTCAGGACCTTCATCGCGAAGTCCTTGTTCTTGTGCTGCGAGCGCTCGTTCTGGCAGGCGACGACGAGGCCGGTCGGCAGGTGCGTCAGCCGGACCGCGGAGTCGGTCTTGTTGACGTGCTGCCCCCCCTTGCCCCCTGCGCGGAAGGTGTCGATCCGGAGGTCCTTGTCGAGGATCTCGATCTCGATCGTGTCGTCGATCTCGGGCGTCACGTAGGCGGAGGCGAACGAGGTGTGGCGCCGCGCGGCCGCGTCGAACGGGGAGATCCTCACGAGCCGGTGGACGCCGTGCTCGGCCTTCATGTGGCCGTAGGCGTACTCCCCCTCGAAGCGGAGCGTCGCGCTCTTGATCCCCGCGTCGTCCGCGTAGGAGACCTCGAGGACCTCGGTCTTCCACCCCTTCCGCTCGCCGTAGCGCAGGTACATCCGCATCAGCATCTCGGCCCAGTCCTGGGCCTCGGTGCCGCCGGTGCCGGCGTTGAGCTCGAGGAGCGCCGGAAGCTCGTCCTCGGGCTCCGTGAGCTTGAATCGGAGCTCGCGCTCGCGCGCCCACCGCTCGATCGCGGCCATGGCCGCGTCGGCATCCCGCTCGACCGCTTCTCCGTCCCGGAGGAACTCGGCGAAGACCTCGAGCTCCTCGCGCTTCTGGCGGAACGCCTTGTCGTCGCTCAGGACGACGTCGGCCTTCTTGAGCTTCTTCAGCGTCTCCTGCGCGCCCGCCGCGTCGTTCCAGAAGTCCGGGGCGCCGGCGCGCGCCTCGAGCTCGGCCTTCTCCTTCTCCGCGCGGCGGACGTCAAAGGTACCCCCGGAGCGCCTCGACCTGGGTCGCCAGCGCCAGCAGCTTCTCGATCCGTTCCTCGTTCATGAAAAGGGGTCCCTTCTCTTCAGGCGTCGGGGCGCGCTCGGCGAGCCGACGCCCGGGCGCGGAGAATAGCCACGAGGAGCGCTGCGGCGCAAACGAGCGGCGCCGCGTCGCCGACGCGCGTCGACGGCGTCCGGAAGGAGCGCGGAGGAACGTGCAGCCGGCCCGCGATCCCCGCCTTCCGCCCCGGGCCCAGCCGCGCGAGGGTCCGACCCCGACCGTCCACCCAGCCGCTGATCCCGGTCACGGCGGCACGGAGCATCGGGCGGCCCGTCTCCACGGCGCGGAAGACCGCCGCCTGCCAGTGCTGCTCCTGCGCGCCACCGTTGCCGTACCAGGCGTCGTTCGTCAGGGTGAAGAGGGCGTCGGCACCCGCCTCGACCTGCACCCGGGCAATCCACGGGTAGACGACCTCGTAGCAGACCGCGCCGCCGAGCCGGACCCCCCCGAGCTCCAGAGGGACGGCCCTCGTGCCGGGCGTGAAGGCGCCCGGCACCGCCTGGCTCACCTGCGGCACCCAGCGGAAGAGCGACGCGAGCGGGACGTATTCCCCGAACGGGACGAGGCGGAGCTTGTGGTACGGCTCGCCGACGACGCCGTTCGCGTCGACGAGGAGCGCCGAGTTGTAGTACGGGGCATCGTCGTCCCCGGGGCGGTCCGTCCAGACCGTGTTGAAGAGGAGGGCGGTCCTATCCTCGCGGCAGAGGCGCTTCAGGTCTTCCCGCAGCCCTTCCGACCAGGGCCAGGCGAGGAGCGTCGCGCTCTCGGGCCAGAGAACGAGGTCGGACGGGGCCTTCCGGAGGAGGGCGCGCGTGAGACCCGTCACCTCCTCGTGGATCCGGATCGGGTCGGCCGAGCCGTGTCGCACGTCCTGCTCGACATTCGGCTGGACGATCAGGACGGGGAGCCCCGGGCCCGGGGCGAGCGCCTCGGGCCTCGAGAGCCTC
>CAZNSS010000622.1:0-2814 GCA_964575465.1 uncultured Holophagales bacterium
TCGAGGTGGAAGTCGCGGTTGAAGTCGGCGATCGAGCGGACGAACGTCGACGACGAGTCGCCCACGGCCCTCACGGGGGGCTTAGGCCGTGCCGCCGGGGCCTCCTCCCGGACGGTGAGCGTGAAGGTCCCGACGGTCAGGACGTCCCCGGGGGCGATCGGCGACGAGGCGACGAAGCGCCCGTTGATCTTCACGCCGTTCGTCGAGTTCTGGTCGACGATGACCCAGCGGTCCTTCTCCTGCCGGATGACCGCGTGCCGACGCGAGACGGAGAAGTCGTTGAGGACGACCTCGTTCTCGCTCGACCTACCGAGGAAGACCTCCGGTCCGGTCAGGCGGTAGCGCTGGGGTCGACCCTCGACCTCGTAGACGAGCTCGTACATGAGGGCTGAGCAGTGATTATAGGGGCCCGGCCCGGCGACCCCTACTCAAGGGGCCGGTATCGCGAAGCGGACGCGGATGATCTTGACGACGGCGATGGGACGCCCGTCCAGCCGGGCCGGGGTGTAGACCCACCGGCGGACGGCGTCGGTCGCCGCTTCGGTGAGCCCCATCGGGGCCTCCTGCGTCGCGAAGACGCTCCCGATCGTCCCGTCCCTTTCGACGACGACCTGGAGGACGACCTCGCCGGAGATTCCGGCCTTTCGCGCCGCAGAGGGGTACTGCGGCTCGACGCGCGTCTTCAGGACCGGCGGCTCCGCGCCGAACGGGAGGGCCGCGTAGGGCTCCGGGGAGGTCGGCTCCGGCTCGGGAGACGGCCGGACACCGGGCGCGGGCGTCGAGACGACCTCCGCGGCCGGACCGGCGACGACGGCCGGAACCGCGTGCGGTTCCGGCAACGCCGGGGTCGGTGGAGGGGGCGCGAGGAACCGGACCGCGTGCGCGGGGACGAAGGCCAGCGGGATCCCGAGGAGCCGGACGCCGAGAAAGTCGTGCTCGGCGAGGACGACCTCCACCGGGTCGCCGTCCTCCAGCTCGCCCCAGCGCGCCGCCCCGAAGTCCGGGGCGAGGTAGACGGGACACGGGGCGACGATCCGCCCGGGGACGGTCGGGAAGGCCGAGACCGCCTCGGTTCGCCTCTCGCGGGACTCGCGCTCCGGCGCGGTCTCGAACGTCCCCGCCTCGAGCCACCCGGCGCGGCCCCCCTTCGCCTCGACGCGCGTGAAAGCCCCGTCGGCCTCGAGCAGCTTCACCTCGGAGCCCCGCGGGAGGAGGGCGACGACGGCTCCCGCCGCCTTCGGCTCGGCGCGAACGGAGACGCGCGAGAGGGAGGCGAAGCCCGTCCCGGCCTCTTTCGGCGTCGCCTCGGGGGCGGGCGAGCGCCCGCCGCCGCAGGCCGCGACGGCCACGGCGACGAAGGCCACCGCGAGATGACCGGCGGCCCCGCCGGAGAGGGCGGGGCGCCTCAGCGGAGCCGCTCCCTCACGAGAGGCATCGTCATGCAGCGCGGGCCGCCGCGGGCGCGGGCCAGCTCGGTCGTCGAGAGCTGGATCGCGTACTTCCGCCCCCCCCTGGGGTCGATCTCACGGCGGCCGAGGAGGAGGTCCTCGTCGCGGACGATCTCGTAGCCGTGGCGGTCCAGCTCGTCGGCCGTCCGCTCGTTCCGGTCGTAGCAGACGATGATCCCGGGGGCGACGGCGAAGGCGTTCGCGCCGTCGGTCCACTGCTCCCGCTGCTCGTCGATCGGGTCCGTCCCCCCGCACGGAATCGGCTCGAGGTCGAGGCCCCGCTTCCTGAGGGCCGAGAGGAAGTCGTTCTCGGGGGTCCAGGTGATCTCGTTCTGCGTCAGGTCGACGGAGTAGACGTCGGCCTCCTCCGCCCCGCCCGCGACGATCATCGGCGCGTAGCAGAGGCACTCCCCCGCGGAGACCTGCGTGAAGATGGTGTCGAGGTGCATGAAGGAGCGTTCGTGCGGGATCGCGACGACGATGATGTGCCGCACCTCCGAGCCCGCCCCCTTGAGGGCCTCGGAGAGGCGCTCGATCGTCGTCTCCTCGGTCCTCTCCGAGTAGCCGATCGCGAGGAGGTCCTCCCGGAGGACGAGGACGTCACCCCCTTCGATGTGGGGGCGCATCCGCGCGTAGGAGACGTTCTTTCCCCAGGCGGCCCGGAACTCGTGGAACCAGAAGATCCCGTCGGGGCGGGCGAAGCGCGGGTGGTGCTCGAAGACCGCGCCCGAGACGAGCGGCTCCCGGAGCCGGGCCGGCGTCGCCATCGACCCCCGAACGAGCCGGTCGCCCACGGGGATGACCGGGTCGCGCTGGAAGAAGTAGTTCGGGACGGGGGGCAGGAGGAAGAGGGAGTCGATGGAGCCGGTGATCTCGGGGTGCGGCTGCTCGAGCCCTTCGATCAGCGCGGCCGCGAGCTTTTCCGCGTCGAGGGCGCCGAGACGCTCGAGGACCGCCGGGGAGAGCCGGAGCGTGCCCGAGAGGCCGTCCAGGACGGCGGAACGGCGCCCCGGATCGGCGAGGACCTCCTCGAGGAGGTCCTGAACCTCGAGCACTTCGGCGAAGAGGCGGAGCACCTGCTGGAGCCGCCGGTGTTCCTCGCGCGCCCTCGCCCCGTGCAGGATGTCGTCGAAGAGGAGATCCTGCATCATCCCCGGCGTCATCCGGTCGATCTCGCGGCCGGGCTGGTGGATGACGACGGTCCGGAGCCGTCCGATTTCGGAGTGGATGGCGATCGGCATGGTGGAACCCCCGTGGCGGCCGGGCGAGAATAACAAGCGGAGACAACGATGAGCGAGGAAGTCGAATTCGTCATCTGCAACAACTGCGAGACGCCCTGCTACTCCTTCGAGCTGGACCGGAAGGG
>CAZNSS010000623.1:0-2798 GCA_964575465.1 uncultured Holophagales bacterium
AGCTCGGGGTTCCAGTTGAGGCCGCCGAAGACCTTCCGGAAGCGGTAGCGGCCGCTGGCGACCTCGTAGTCGGCGCCGAGGAGGCCTCCGGGAACCGCCGTGACTTCGGCGAGGACGTCGCCGCCGGCGGTGCGGTGGTGCCCGACGGCGAGCTCGCTGCAGAGCCACTGGATGAGGCGCGTCAGGTCGGCGCGCGAGGAGAGATGCGGCAGGAAGGGCGCGTACTTCGCCTTCACCGCCTTCCAGTCGCGCCCGTGCATCCCGGGGTCGTAGAAGAAGTCGCGGTTGATCCGCCAGACCTCGTCGAAGATCTCGGGCCACTCGGCGCGCGGGTCGACGCGCACCTGCACGGCGTCGAGCTTCAGCTTCCCGTCGCCCTCGCCCGGCTTCGCGTCCCCCTTCTTCCCGGCCGGCCCGACGCTCCAGCTCTCCTTGACGCGGGTCAGGAGCTTCTTCCCGTCGAAGGAGACCTCGTAGCCGTCGACCTCGGGCGCGATCGTCTCGGCCTTGCGGCTCTTCGTGTCCCACTTCTGGAGAGCGGTCTTGCCGTCGGCCTCGCGCAGGAACCAGACCTCGCCCGCGTTCGGCGAGGAGAGCGCCGAGATTGCCGCCGGCTTCACCGGGACGTCGACGATGCGGAGGGAGAAGCCTTCGCGGTCGATGACCACGGGCTCGGGCTTCTTCGGCTCGGTCTTCTTCGCGTCCTTTCCGTCCCTGCCGTCGCCCTTCGCGGCGGCGGCCTCCGTCTTCCCGTCGTCCTTCTTCTCGGCGTCCTTCGCGGCATCCTTCGAGTCGGGGCCCTTCTCCTCGTCGCTCTCCCTGGCGAGGGGCGACGGCGTCCCCGCCTTCAGCGTGGCGACGTAGATGGCGCGCGTGGTCTCCGCGTCCTGGTGGGCGAGCGAGAACCAGTTCCGCTCGGGGCCGGCGTCGGTGGAGGCGAGGAACCAGAGGAGCTTCCCGCCCTTGTCGAAGACGGGGTCCGAGACGTCCGAGAGCCCGTCCGTCAGCGGGAACGACGTACCAGAGACCACGTCGTAGACGTGGAGCGTCCGGATGTAGGTCGGCCCGGCGAGCGAGTAGGCGACCCAGCGGGAGTCGGGCGACCAGCTCGGCTTCAGCGTCTTCCGAGAAGCGTAGAGCCTCTCGGAGGCGATCTTCGTGGCCTTCGCCGCCGGGAGGTCGACGACCCAGAGGCTCCAGGAGTTGTCGGTGAGGGCGATCTTCTTCCCGTCGGGCGACCAGGCGAGGCGGTCGTAGAAGCCGGAGCCGGGGACCTTGAACCGCTTCGGCGTCCCCTTTCCGTCCTGCGGGGCGACGACGAGCTCGTATTCGCCGCTCTCGTCGGAGACGTAGGCGATCGACTTCCCGTCGGGCGACCAGGCGGGACCGCGCTCGTGGGCGCCCGTGGTGTTCGTCAGGTTCCGCGGGTCCCCTTTGTCCGCCGGTACCGACACGATCTCGCCCCGGAACTCGAGTGCGACGCGGGCGCCCGAGGGGGAGAGCGACGCGTCGCGGACCCACTTCGGCCCCTTCGCCCAGCGCGGGCGCGTCTCGAGGAGGTCGGTGTTCACGGTGATCGGGAGGGGCGCGGCCTTCTTCGTCGCCGGGTCGAGGAGGTGGAGAAGGCCCGCCTGCTCGTAGACGATCTTCCCGTTCGCCGCAGCGGCGAAGAGGACGGGGAAGTCGTCGTGGGCCGTCACCTTCGCGAGCGTCTTCGCCTTCGGGTCGAAGGAATATACGTTGAGCTCGCCGTCGCGGTCCGACGTGAGGTAGAGCGTGCCGCCGATCCAGGTCGGGTTCAGGTCGTTGCAGCGCCCCTCCGGCTGCGGGACTTTCACGACCGCGTGCGTGGCGACGTCGTAGAGCCAGATGCGCGAGACCGTGCCGCCCCGGTAGCGCTTCCACTGCAGGTGCCGCGGCGAGTTCGGCGTGTAGGCGATCGTCTTTCCGTCGGGGGAGAAGGCGGCGCGGTCCGCGTTCGGGATCGGGAGCTTCGTCTCGACGCCCCCCTCGACGGGCACGGTGTAGAGCTGCGTGTGCCGGTTCTCGAACGCCTCGCGGGGCGAGGAGAAGAGGACGGCCTTGCCGTCGGGCGTGAAGCCCTGGACCGTGTCGCGGCCCGGGTGCCAGGTCAGCCTCTTCGGGACGCCGCCCGTGGCCGGGACGACGAAGACGTCGACGTTGCCGTCGAGCTCCCCGCTGAAGGCGAGGAGGGAGCCGTCGGGGCTGAACGCCGGGCTCGTCTTGATCCCGGGGCCCGACGTGATCCGCGTGACGCCCGAACCGTCGAGGCGGCTCGTCCAGACGTCGTTCCCGTAGACGAAGGCGACGCGGTCCGCGGAAAGCGCCGGCTGCGTCAGCATCTTCGTCGGGCCGGCGGGGGAGGCGGCCGGGGCGGGAAGCGCCGAGGCGAACGAGACGAGGAACGCGAGGAGGACGGACGGCGCGGCGGAGCGAAGGCGCATGCGATCCCTTTCCGGCCGGGCGGGCGCCCGGCCACCGAGGGATCTTAGGCGCAGCGCCGGCCTCCGCGGCGAAGGCGATCCCGGTACAGTGACCGGGATGACGCTCCGGACGCTCGGCCTCGTCGCGGCGGCGATGACCGCCTTTGCCGCGAACTCCCTCCTGTGCCGCGCGGCGCTCGGCCAGGGCCTCGTCGACGCAACGACCTTCACGAGCGTCCGGCTCGCCTCGGGCGCTCTCGTCCTCGCCCTCCTCGTCCGGCTCCGTGGAGGCGAGCCCACGGCGCGGGACTTCCGGGCCTCATCACCGGGACCACGATCGCCGGCACCAACTGG
>CAZNSS010000624.1:0-2794 GCA_964575465.1 uncultured Holophagales bacterium
AGAACGACTTCGAGTCTCGCATGGCGGTGACGGCCCAGGCCGATGGACAGGAGGAACGCCAGGAGGACGCCTATCGGGACCAACGCCAGTCCCGAACCTGGAGTCACCCCGTACCAGGCCATCAAAGCCCCCAGGAGAATGCTGCTGACGGCGAGATCCACGACGGAGACGAGGACGGCCGAGACGGGAATCACGAGGCGAGGGAAGTAGACCTTGGAGATGAGGTGGGTGCTGCCGATGAGACTGTTACCCGCACCCGCGACGGCGGCCGAGAAGAAATTCCAGGCCACGAGGCCCGAGAGGACGAATACCGGATACGGAAGCCCGGTCGGAGCCTGAATCTTCGCAACACGATTGAAGAGGAACGTAAACATGAGCATCGAGAGAAGGGGCTGCCCGACCACCCAGAGGACGCCCAGAAGCGTCTGCCGGTACCGGACTTTCAAATCGCGCCAGGTCAGAGTCCAGAGGAGTTCCCTGAACTCCCAGAGTTCTCGTAGATCAACGGCTTTCCAACCCGACGTTGGCCGAATCTCCAGGATCGCCGGTTCCGTCGCTTTCAGTCGCACTGGCTTCCCTTCGTCGGTCACGGTGTTGGGACTGCCTCTGTCTGCGCGGCCAGAGCCATCCGGAATGAGGAATAGCCGAATCGATCGAAGAGGCGTTGGCAGGCCAAGGCCCCCATGCGACGGAGCGCCAGTTCATCCGAGAGGAGGCGACTCACGACGCCGGCAATGCCCGGCACGTCCTCACGCTCCACCAGGACCCCCGTCACCCCATCCTCCACGACCTCCGGTGTCCCCCCGTGCTTTCCACCGATCGACGTCTTCCCGAACAACGCCGCCTCCAGGAAGACGATTCCGAACCCTTCGTGGCTCGAGGGCATGACGAACAGCGTGCTGTCCCGATAGGCCGCAGCGAGCTCGTCGGGCCAGAGGCGACCGCGGAACCGGACGTGGTTCACGACGCCGAGCTCCTGGGCCAGCGCCTCCAGCCGCGGTCGATCATCGCCGTCGCCCACGATGTCGTAGCGGAGGTCGGGGACCGCCTTCAGCACCTCCGGGAGCGCGCGGAGGACGGAGTCGACCCCCTTGTAGCGCTCCGATGCCGCGAGGCGTGCGACCGTCAGGAGCGTCGGTGGTCCGGGCCTCGGGGGCGCGTCGTCCGGGCGCGGCGCGTACTGCGCCTGCCAGACCGGGTCGAGGGCGCACGGGAGCAGGTCGATCCGGTCCAGGGGCATGCCGCCGTTCTTCGCCAGCTCCCGACGGCTGTAGTCGCTGATGGAGAGCACCTTTTCTACCAACGCCAGGCCCTTTCGAATGGACGTCTTCAGCGGATGCCACACCTCGATGCCGTAAGCGACGCACCAGAGGCGGGAGGACGGTGAGAGGGCCCGGAGAAGGCGAGCGATGCGAGCGAAGTGAACGTGACCGAGAACGATCAGGTCCGGTTTCTCCCGCAGCGCGCGCCAGAGCGCGGCTGCGCCGAAGAGGAGGTCCCGCCGGCCGTAGCCGATGGGCGGAGTCGCGCCTCGAGGGATGTACCTGTCGTCCACGTCTTCCGCACGATCGTTCCGGATGAGCGTCGTCACCGAGAAGCCGCGTTCCTGGCCAAGCTCGAGAACCGCCCGGACGACCTGTCGGTTGTACATCTCGATTCCGCCGACCCCGGAGAAGGCTCCCGGAAGCACGAGAAGGACGCTCTTCACCACGGCAGGATGAGATCGTGCTCGGCCGTCCACGCGGCGAGAGATGCAAGGGTGAAGACGCGGGTTGCCGAGAACGTCCCGTCGCCGCGGAGGAACGCCTGCCAGGCCGCCGTCGTCGACTTCCGCCTCAGCAGACCCGCCGACGCGCCCGGAAGGCCGAGGAGGATGTCCTCCATCGCCCCCTTCATCGACCCGCGGAACCATCCCGGAAGCGGAAGGACAAAGCCCATCTTCGGCCTCGTCCCGACCTCGCGCGGCAGCCCGGGCACGGCGCCAAAGAGCAGCGGCTTGTTGACGGCCTGGTCCAGCTTCGATTCACCGGGAAGAGAGAGGACGAACTCCACCAGCTGGTGGTCGAGAAACGGGACTCGGACCTCCAGCGAGCTGGCCATCGACATGCCGTCCGTGTCCCGCAGGAGCCGGTCTCTCAGGTAGTGCGAAAGCTCGAATCGAGAGAGGACGTTGACGGGGTCGTCGACGGGAAGGGCGCTCGCTGCGGCCGTCGGGCGGCCGCTGGGTGCCGCGTCGGCCCGGGTTCGCCGGAACGCCGGCCCCGGCATGAGGTCTTCGATCTGCGCGTCGGTGAAGTGGCCCCGAAGCGACTCGTAGACTTCCAATGGCTTTCCGCCCGCCCTGGCGATTGCCACGCCCTTGCGAAGCCGATTCGCGACGCCCGGTCCCGCGGCTCGTCTCCCCAGCCATTGCAGGACACCATCGGGGACCATGGAGCCCGCTTCCGACAGCTTGAGGAGCCGGCCGAATCGCCGAAAACTCGGATACCCCGCAAAGACCTCGTCCCCGCCGAGGCCCGAGAGGGCCATGGAGAGGCCTTCTTGGCGCGCCGCCCGCGACACGAGCCACGTGTTGAGTCCGTCCCCCGAGGGCTGATCCTGGGCACGCAACGCCTCTGGCAGGTCGCGTGCGCCGTCGGCACCCGTGACCCGTACGGAGTGGTGAACGCATCCGAACCGGGAAGCGATTTCGGCGGCCTTCTTTTCCTCGGAGAGGGCCGCCTCGTCGAACGTCACGGTGAACGTGTGGACGGGCCGCGAAGCCTCCGCCGAGGCGATGGCCACAAGGGCGGAG
>CAZNSS010000625.1:0-2788 GCA_964575465.1 uncultured Holophagales bacterium
TCGTCGGCGGGGAAAGCGGCTACGGCCACCGCCCGGCCGATCCCGAGTGGGTCCGGACGATTCGCGACCAGTGCGTCGCGGCGCACGTCCCGTTCTTCTTCAAGCAGTGGGGCGGCCGCACGCCGAAGGCCGGCGGCCGCCTGCTCGACGGCAAGGCCTGGGATCAGATCCCCGACACCGCCGAGATGAGAGCCTGAAAGACGATGGCCGTTCCGAAAACGACGACCTGGAAAGCCGAGCCCCACACTCTCGTCAAACACGCAATCCTTCGGCGCTACCTCAATGCGTGGCTGCCGATCATGGGGAAGTGGAATGGACGCATCGTCCTCATCGACGGGTTCGCAGGGCCTGGCCTCTACGAAGGCGGTGAGCCCGGTTCTCCAGTTATCGCGCTGAAGTGCATCATCGAGCATCCCGCATTCAAGACGCGGTCACCGAGTAGCGGCGTCAGCCTCCTCCTGATCGAGAAGGACCCGGCGCGTGCAGAGCACCTCCAGCTCGAGATCGAGAAGCTGAAAGCGGCGAGCCCTTTCCCGACTTGGCTGAGCAGCGAGGTTGTCCCCACGGACTTCGCGACCCAGATCACGGCTCTCCTCGACGGCTTGGACGCAAGGAAGGCCCAGCTCGCGCCGACATTCGCGTTCATCGACCCGTTCGGCTTCGCCGGGGTACCGCTGGAGCTCATCGGCCGAATCGTGAAGAACGACAAGTGCGAATGCCTCATCACCTTCATGTATGAGTCGATTAACCGGTTCCTCGCCCATCCGACCCCCGAGATTCAGGAGCACTTCGACCAGCTTTTCGGCACCACCGAGTGGCGCGAGATCGTCAAACTCGATGACCCCACTGCCAGGCGCAACGCCATCACCGCTCTCTATCGGACCCAGCTCCAGAGTGTGGGCCTTCCATACGTTCGGACCTTCGAGATGTTCAACGACGGTAACCGGACGGAGTACTTCCTCTACTTCGGCACGAAGAGCACTACCGGCCTCAGCAAGATGAAGCAGGCCATGTGGGCAGCAGACCCTCTACGCGGGAGCGTCTTCTCCGATCGCACACAGTCCGACCAGATCATTCTTCTCGCCCCAGAGACGGATACCCTCCCGCTCCGGGCCCAGCTGCTCGCGAGGTTCAAGGACGCTGGCCCCGTCACCATCGGAGAGATCGAGCAGTTTGTCCTGGTGGACACGGCGTTCTCCGAGTGCATGCACCTCAAGCAGAAAACTCTCAAGCCGCTCGAGCAAGGCACCCCACCACGCATCGAGGTCCTGCGGCCAGACGGAGCGCGGAGGATTCCGGGGCAATACCCGCCCGGCACCACGATCCGCTTCCTCTAGAACGGATCTCGGGTCCCTGAGACATCCCACCCTTCAGAAGATCGCCGGTGCAGGGGCACGGCTCTGCAGCGCCGGTGCCCCTCGGCCGAGCGGCTGCCTTGGTGGTGCTCTTATGGGTCGCAGATAGCGCAACCTCACGAGACGTTTCCCTCCGGCTCGAGATCGCCGAGCGACTTCCAGTACTTCGCCTGCGCCCGCTCCGCGGCTTCGGGGTTTCGCTCGCGGAAGCGGCGCTGCTTCGTGGCGTTCCGGCACTTCTCACTGCAGAAACGCCTGGCTCCGACCGTGGCCGAGGGAAGTGGCGCAAAGCAGTTGAGGCACCGGCGCTCGCCATGAAGCCGCGCCCACGTCTCCAGATAGACATCGAGGTCGTACGCCTTCCAGAGCTCCGCGTACTGACCGGGACGAAGGGTACGGGTCGAGAGGATCTGCTCCCCCTTGAGAAGAAACCCAGGGACTCGGAGCGGCGGCTCATCGGATAGCTCACGCCCGTGCGCTATTGCAGCGCTGATCGCCAGGTCCCACATGACGCCCTCACCCTGGAATCCGTCATCCATAGACCAGTGCGACTTCCTGCACGCCACGAGAGGGCTGAATCCCGCACGAAGCGCGCCGCGGTCACCCTCCAGCAGCCACAAGCGGATCACGTCGTTGGTGGCCCGGACGCGAAACGCCATCTTCTCGATCGAGGCGCGGGTGCGCTCCGGGAGTTCCCGTCCTACGAGACCTTCAAATCTCACAAGCTGCTTTCGCAGCCGCTCGAGTTCCCCGGTCCGCTCCGCGGTCGGGTCTCCCACCACGTGGTCAAGGGCGTCGATGCGGCTCTTCACATAGAGGACGAGCGTGTCGACGTCGTCATCGAGGTACTCGAGCTCCTCGGCTGCAAGGATGTTGTCGATGTGCTGCTCTTCGTTCTCCGCGACGAGACGCAGCTCCTCCGGCCCCCATCCGTACCCTCGGAGCTCGGCAAGCAGCTTGATCCGTGACGGGACGTAGAGAGGCACACCTCCTTCGCCCTCGCAGCCGTCGAGGATCGGAAACCACCCCTGCTCCGAGAGATCCCTCAGCTCGGCCTCCGTCATGGCCAGGTCAGCTTCCTTCTCGACCATCTCGGACAGCATCGAGAGCGGGGCGAGGACCTTCTTGTTGAAGACATCCCACCGAAAAAGGGCCCCCGCCGCTCGGCTCACTTCGTACATCTTGTCGATCGCCGCCAGATCAATCATCCCGACCTCCGACCGAAAGGATGCGCATCTCCCCCGCTTCCCGCCACGGTCATTCCAATAACCGCCTCTTCTCGCCGCTCGCATGGCGAAGTTCCCGGTCACTTCCGCGACACCCGAGGAGCACGAAAGGGCACCCGCGGGCGGCTCCGGCGGAAGGCCCGATCGAGCCGGACGCTCTGCGAGTGTCGCGCCGGGCGGGTCCCTCCCGGCCTCCCGCCCGTCACG
>CAZNSS010000626.1:0-2788 GCA_964575465.1 uncultured Holophagales bacterium
CGAGGCGCTCTCGACCTGGGTGGGGCCGGGGACGCCCCCGCGCGACGCGACGCCGGAGGAGGCGCTGGCGGCGGTCCCGCCCTCGCGCCTCGCGCCCGGGAACGGCCTCTCGATCGACCCGTGGGAGCGTCTCCTCCACGCGCGCGGACAGAGCCTTCCCGACTGGATCGCCCTCCGCTCGGGGAGCGTCGGCACCTTTCCGGACGCCGTCGCCTTCCCCGAGTCGGCGGACGACGTCGCGGCGCTCCTCGCCTGGGCGAAGGAGAAAGGGGCACGCCTCATCCCTTACGGCGGCGGGACGAGCGTCGCCGGGCACGTGAACGCGCTGGAGTCGGAGTCGCCCCTCGTGACGATGGACCTCTCGCGGCTCTCCCGCCTCGTCTCGCTCGACGAGGCGAGCCGGCTTGCGACGTTCGGCGCCGGCGTGAAGGGGCCCGATCTCGAGGCGGCGCTCCGGGCGCACGGCTTCACGCTCGGGCACTTCCCGCAGTCGTTCGAGCTGTCGACGCTCGGCGGCTGGGTCGCGACCCGGTCGAGCGGGCAGCAGTCGCTCGGCTACGGGCGGATCGAGCGCCTTTTCTCGGGAGGCCGCGTCGAGACGCCGTCGGGGCGCCTCGACCTCCCGCCGTTCCCGGCGTCGGCGGCGGGCCCGGACCTGCGCGAGCTCGTCCTCGGGAGCGAGGGGCGGCTCGGCGTGATCACCGAGGGGACGGTCCGGGTCTCGCCTCTCCCCGAGCGCGAGGAGGTCCACGGCGTCTTCCTCCCCGACCTGCCCTCGGCGGTCGCAGCGGTCCGCGAGCTCGCGGCCATGCGCCTCCCGCTCTCGATGCTCCGGCTCTCGACCCCCGAGGAGACCCGGACGACGCTCGTCCTCGCGGGGCACGAGCGCCTCGTCCGCGCCCTGGAGGCGTACCTCTCGTTCCGCGGCGCGCGGGACGAGAAGTGCCTCCTGCTCGTCGGGATCTCCGGGGGCGAGAACCTCGTGAGGCAGACACGCCGCCAGGCGATCGGCACGCTCGCCATGCGCGGCGGCGTCGCCGCGGGGAAGGCGTTCGGCCGGGAGTGGAACCGGAACCGCTTCCGCGCTCCGTACCTGAGGAACGCCCTCTGGGAGGCGGGCTGGGCCGTCGATACGCTCGAGACGGCGGCCGCCTGGAGCAGGGTCCCCGGGCTCCTCTCCTCGGTCGAGTCGGCTCTCCGGACCGGGCTCGCCGCGCAGGGGGAGAAGGTCCACGTCTTCACGCACCTCTCACACGTCTACCTCGACGGCTCGAGCCTCTACACGACCTACCTCTTCCGGCTCGGCCCGGATCCCGGAACGAGCCTCTCCCGCTGGCGGACGCTGAAGACGGCCGCGTCGGACGCGATCGTCGCCGGGGGCGGGACGATCAGCCACCAGCACGGCGTGGGAACGGACCACGCGCCGTGGCTCGCGGCCGAGAAGGGTGAGCTCGGCATCCGCGCGCTCCGCGACCTCTTCCGCTCCTTCGACCCCGGGGGGCTCCTCAACCCCGGAAAGCTCCTGCCGTGAGCCGCGCCGTCGACGTGTCGCGCCTCCGCCCCTCGTACGACCTCCTCGTCGTCGGCGGGGGGATCACGGGCGCGGGCATCGCCCTCGAGGCGGCCCGGGCCGGTCTCTCCGCCCTCCTCGTCGAGCAGGGGGACTTCGCTTCGGGGACGTCGAGCCGCTCCTCCAAGCTCGTCCACGGCGGGTTGCGCTACCTCGCGGAAGGGAACGTCAGGCTGACCTGGGAGGCGGTGAGAGAGCGAGACCGCCTCCTCGTGGAGGCGCCCGGTCTCGTCGACCCGATCGGCTTCCTCTTCGCCCTGCACCGCGGCGACCGGCCGGGCCGCGCGCTCGTCGGCACGGCCCTCGTCGCCTACGACCTCATCGCGCGCGAGGGCCATCACGCGCGGCTGACGGCCGAGGAGTTTCTCCTCCGCGCCCCGCACGTCGGCTCGCCCGGCCTGACGGGGGGCTTCGCCTACGCCGACGCCTTCACCGACGACGCGCGACTCGTCCTGCGCGTCCTCGCCGAGGCGGAGGCGGAGGGAGCTCTCGCCCTGAACTACGTGCGGTGCGAAGGGCTTCTCCGCCAGAAGGGGACGGTCACGGGCGCGGTCCTCCGCGACCTCGTCACGGGGGAGGAGCGGGAGGTGCGCGCGACGGCCGTCGTGAACGCGACCGGGGCCTGGGCCGACCGGCTCCGCGGCGAGGTGGGAGGACGGCCCCGGATACGCCCGCTCCGCGGGAGCCACCTCCTCTTCCCGGCCTGGCGCTTCCCGGCGGCGCAGGCGGTGACGTTCCGGCACCCGCGGGATGGCCGGCCGCTCTTCGCCTATCCGTGGGAGGGGCTCACGCTCCTCGGCACGACCGACCTCGACCACCCGGCGGCGCTCGACGAGGAGCCCGCGATCGCGCCCTCGGAGGCCGTCTACCTTCTCGAAGGGGTGCGGGCGGCGTTCCCCTCGCTCTCCATCTCGGCGCGGGACGCGGTGTCGAGCTTCTCGGGGGTGAGGCCCGTCGTCGGGACGGGGAAGGCCCGGCCTTCGGACGAGAGCCGCGACCACGTCCTGTGGGAAGAGGCGGGCCTGCTGACCGTGACCGGTGGAAAGCTGACGACGTTCCGGCTCATCGCGCTCGCCGCCCTGAAGCTCCTCAGGAAGCGGCTTCCCGCGCTTTCCCGGCTCGGCACCGGCGCCCGGGTCTTCCGAGAGGCCCGGGCGGGCGTTCCGCCGATGGCCGGTCTCGACGCCGGCGCGGCGCGCCGGCTCGCGGGGCGACTCG
>CAZNSS010000627.1:0-2787 GCA_964575465.1 uncultured Holophagales bacterium
GGGATCGCCGAGTCCCACGCCGCGGGAAGAGCCGCCGGCGCGGAGAGGACCGACGCGGGGAGCGCCGTCGTCGACTTCCCCTCCGTCAGCGCGGCGCGCAGGCCCCGGTGGACGAGCGCGTGGACGGCGCCCGGGTCGAGGAAGCGGACCTCGCTCTTCTGCGGGTGGACGTTCGGGTCGACCTTCTCCGGCGGGCAGGTGACGTAGAGCGCCCAGGCCGGGCTCCGCTCGCCGAGGAGCGCCTCCTCGGCCGCGAGGCGCGCCGCGTGCGCGACGGAGCCGTCGCGCGCCGCGCGACCGTTCACGTAGAGCCACTGGAATGTCCGCGACGCGAACGTCGTCTCCGGCGGCGAGACGGCCCCGTGGAGGGTCATCCCCGCGTGCCGGAATTCCACAGGGAGGACTCGCGGGAGCGTCCCCCGCCCCATCACCTCGGCGAAGCGGTCGACGGCCGCGGGGGCCGCCGGAAGCGCCAGGAGCTCCCGCTCCAGGGCACGGAGCGTGAAGGCGACCCGGGGCCGCGACAGCGCGAGCGACGTCAGCGTCTTCACGATCGCCCGCTGCTCGGCATCCTGGGACTTCAGGAACTTCCTCCGCGCCGGGACGTTGCCGAAGAGGTCCTCGACGACGACGCGCGTCCCCTTCGTCTGTCGCACGGGGCGAACGACCGGCTCGGCCCCCCGGTCGGCGACGATCTCCGTCCCGAGGCCGGAGCCGTCGGGAGACGTCGTCAGGACGAGGCGCGAGACCGAGGCGATCGACGGGAGCGCCTCGCCCCGGAAGCCGAGGCTCCCGATCCGGCCCAGGTCTTCCGCAGTCCGCACCTTCGACGTCGCGTGCCTCTCCAGCGCGAGGCGCGCGTCGTCGGGGTCCATGCCGCAGCCGTCGTCGACGACCGAGAGGCGCGCGATTCCGCCCCCCTCGATCTCCACGTCGACCCGGGTCGCCCCGGCGTCGAGAGCGTTCTCGACGAGCTCCTTGACGACCGACGCCGGCCGCTCCACGACCTCGCCCGCGGCGATCTGGTCGACCAGGACGTCGGGAAGGACCGCGATCCGCGCCACGGCGGGGGAGAGTAGCAGGAGACGTGGGGTCAGGTCTTGATTTTCCACTATACGGAACGGCCAATGCGGGATCGGCTACGCTTCAAGACGCGATGACCGGCCGCTCCCCCTCCAAGGCCCTCTTCGTCCTCGGGGCGCTCCTCCTGGCGATCCTCGTCGCGGCGTCGATCCTCGTCGGCCGGATCGCGCGCCTCCCGGGGGACATGGCCGGGGCGATCCCGAGGGCGATCCGCGAGACGGCCGCGGCCGCCTCCGAGGGCCTCGCGAAGCTCGCCGCGGCGATCCGGACGAGGACGATCACGACGACGTTCGCGAGCACCGCCACGGAGATCCGCGGGACGAAGCGCCTGCAGGTGGCCGAGCTGAAGCAGGTGGAGGTCGTCGAGCGGCGCGACGCGACGGAGCTCTTCGGAGTGCCGCTCCCCGACGTCGTCGTCTCGGCCCGCGCCCCGGTGACGTTCACCTACTTCCTAGACCTCGACGGACCCTGGGACTTCGACCTCTCGGAGCGGACCGTTTCCGTCCTCGCCCCGCCGCTCGCGTGGAACGCCCCGGCCGTCGACGTCTCGCAGCTGTCGATCGTGACGGCCGAGAGCTCGATCCTCCGCGACGAAGCGCCCGTCGTCGACGAGCTGCGCGCCTCCCTCACCGGGATCCTCGCGCAGCGCGCCCGCCAGAATGTTCCGCTCGTCCGCGAGACCGCGCGCCGGCAGGCGGAGGAGTTCGTGAGGGCCTGGCTCCTCCGCGCCTACGGCGTCCCGGAGGACGTCCGCGTCGTCGTCCGCTTCCGCGGCGAGCCCGCCACGATCGCCCCGGCAGGTCCCCGCCTCCCCTGAGTCACGCCTCGTCGTCCGCCGGGGCGCGGAACGCGAGGACGAGCGACGCGAGCGGGACGACGAGAAAGACGAGCGCCGTCGCCGCCGCGATCGCCGTCAGGGGGATCCCCGTCGTCGCGGCGAACTTGACCATGTCGTTCTGCCCTGCGATCGCGATCGTCTGGTAGTCGGTCCGGGCCGAGGCGCTGAGGGCGACCCCGCCGAAGAGCTTCACGTTTCGCGCGACGAGGTAGAAGGCGAAGAAGGCCCAGACGGGACGCTCCCATTCGGCCTTCCCGCCGCGCACCGCGCGGCGGAAGGCCCACGCGGCGAAGGCGACCTCCGCGAGGTGCCCGCCGAGGTCGAACGCGGAGACGTGGGCCTTCGTGAAGGCGACTGTCGGGTAGAGCACCGCGACGGAGACGAAGAGGGCGTTCCAGCCCGGCGCGCGGCGGGACTTCACGGCGAGTAAGACGAGGGCGCCCCAGACGAGGGCCGCGGCGACGCGGCTCTGCTCGAAGACGACCGTCAGGACGATCGCCGGGAGGGCTGAGCAGCCGAAGAACCAGGCGACGAGCGTGTGCCCGAGCTCGTGGACGAGGAACGAGATCCCCTCCCCCATCACCCGGAACGGGAAGAACCAGCCGAGGAGGACCGACGGGCCGAACGCGACCGCGAGCGCGCGGACGGCGGGCGGGAGGGCGTGCCAGGCGGCCGCGAGACCGCCCGGGGACGGCGCACCGGCGGCAACCGTCGCCGGCCGCGTCGGCGCGATGGCGGTGGTCGGCGCGCCGCCCGGCTCCGTGGGGAGCGGTCCCGCGTGCGCGGCCTCGGAGTCCGCGGGCTCGGTGCGTCCCGGGACCGGCGGGGCCGGTGCGCTCGCGTCGACACGGGACGGCGAGTCCCCT
>CAZNSS010000628.1:0-2786 GCA_964575465.1 uncultured Holophagales bacterium
TCGTCGGCGGGGAAAGCGGCTACGGCCACCGCCCGGCCGATCCCGAGTGGGTCCGCATGATCCGTGACCAGTGCCTCGCTGCTCATGTCCCCTTCTTCTTCAAGCAGTGGGGCGGTCGGACGCCGAAAGCCGGCGGCCGCCTGCTCGACGGAAGGGCCTGGGATCAGATGCCGCAGCCCGCTGAGATTCGAGTCTGAGCGCCGATGGCCGTTCCGAAAACCACTCTCTGGGAAGCAGACCCGCACACAAAGATCAAGCACGCCATCCTTCGCGAGTACCTCAACGGGTGGCTGCCCATCATGGCGACGTCCAACGGGCGCATCGTCTTCATCGACGGCTTCGCGGGCCCGGGCAAGTACTCGGATGGCGCACCGGGATCTCCCATCATCGCCCTCCGCGCCCGCCTGGAGCATCGCGCCTTCCAGGTGCCGGGTGCTGCTGGCCGTTTCAGCTTCCTGTTCATCGAGGAAAGACCTGACCGAGCGCAGGCGCTTCGCGAGGAGATCACCCTCCTGGAGAAGGAGCTCCCTTTCCCGCCGAGCCTCAGCTACGACGTCACCTGCGGCACTTTCGAGTCAGAGGTCGGGGCTCTTCTCGACGAGCTCGACAAGACCGGCACGCGGCTGGCTCCGACCCTCGCGTTCATCGACCCGTTCGGGTTCAAAGGGCTCCCGATGTCGCTCGTCGCACGGATCGCCAAGTATCCGAAGTGCGAGTGCCTCATCACCTTCATGTACGAGTCGGTGAATCGCTTCCTCGACCACGAGGACCCGAAGATCCAGGAGCACATGCTGGCTCTCTTCGCGACGGATGAAGCGCGCGCGCTTGCGCTCATCACCGATCCGCACGAGCGCTTCACCAGCATCACCGGCCTGTACGAGAAGCGCCTCAAAGAGGTGGCCGGGTTCCAGCATGTGTGGACGTTCTCGATGATCAACGAGAGCAATCACATCCAGTACGTCCTGTGCTTCGGGACGAATAGCGAGAAGGGCCTCAGCGTCATGAAGGCGGCCATGTGGAAGGCGGATCCGGGCGACGGGTGCCACTTCTCAGACCGAAGCGCCGGCTCCCTGTTCCTCTTTGAGCGTGAGCCTGACCTGCGGCAGCTCGAGAAGCTCCTTCGGCAGGAGTTCCAGGGGAAAGGGCACGTCCCGATCGACGCCATCTCTCGCTTCGTGCTTCTCAAGACGCCCTTCTCGGAGATCATCCACCTCAAGAAGAAGACGCTCGAGCCCATGGAGCGTGCTACTCCTCCCCGGGTCGAGGTTCAACGCCCGGACGGGAAGCGAAAGATCCCAGGCCAGTACCCACCCGGCACCACGATTCGCTTTCTGTAGGGAGAGCCTGGCCTCTCCCCGCCGAGTGCACGGGACCACCAGAGCGCCTCGCGACAGCACCCCGATAGCAACGAAACGCTGAAGCACCGCCCAGGAAGAGCACCGAGCCACCGACCGCCCCCGGCGGCTCCGGCGGAAGGGGCGATCGAGCCGCCGCTCTTCACGGCGCGCGCCGGGCGGGGCCCCAATTTCCCCTGCCCGTCACGCGCCGTGAATCCCTTCCGCGCCGCGTCCCTCCGGCCGAGGGCGGCCTCCGCGCCGCGTCGCGTAAGGGCCGCTGGGGCCGAATACGCATTCGGCCCCACGGATCTGCTTCAAGCTCGCGGCCGCTGGCCGCGAGGGGCGCCCCTTCCGCCTCCGGGGCCGGCGAGGCCGGCCCTGCCGTCGAACGAATTCGACGGTCACCGCCGGGGTCGCAAGGTGCGCGCGGCCTACGGAAGCTCAGCTTCCGCTTCACGGCCGCGCGAGCAGCTAAAGGCCCGTCACGCGGGCTGCGAGGCCGGGCACGCCAAGCCCCTGCGCGTTCACTGCTCGGGCCTTGGCGCGCCCGCGCAGCCCCCGCGCCGAGCATCCCTTCAAAGGCGGCGCCTTGCGGCGCGGCGCTCAATGCCCTGGCAGTGCGGCCGCTCAGCCGCGCTGCGGTCCTCTCGCGCGGGCCGCAGGCCCGCGCTCGGGCACCTCCGCGCGCGCAGCCTCCCGCCAGGGCGGACACCGACGAGGCCGACGACGAGGACGACGAAGACGAGACCGACGAGAGCGGCAGCGAAAGGAAGAAAGCAGCTCGAGCGTGCCGTCCTCGTCGAGCTCCCGCGGCGACAGCGTCGACGCGGAGACCGTAAGGGCTCCGCGATATCAGGGACGCCGCGCTCCGGCCCGCAGGCGGTCAAGGACGCGCGAAGCGCGAGGCTCGTAGAGCCGGTTCCTTGACTGACGAGGACCGGGGCGCACGGGGCTCCGGGTGGCCTTCGGGGCGGACCTTGTCCAGGGCCTTCGGCCGCTTCGCGGCGAGCTGCGCTCGCCCTGGACAAGGCCCGCCCCTTCGGCCCCGTCTCGGCTATGAGGAGATGCAGCGGCATCTCCTCGGTGAGGAGCTGGCTCGACGAGGACGACGTCGGCGAGGAGGTGGCAGGAATCGTTAGCCCACGAGGCCTCGATGGCAGACGTTGTCTGCCTGCGAGCCCTTCGATGCAGAAGACGTTCGGCGAAGAGGGCCGCGAGGCTTCGTTCTTTTGCCGCTCCCGGCGGTTCCCGGCCGCGCTGGCGCGAGGGCGCTCGGGGCGCGGTGCTCGAGCACCTCAGCGAAGCGAGGCGCGCAGAGGTCCGCGCCCGGACTTCGCGCCCGCAGTGCCAGCGCTTCAGCGCCGCGTCGGCGTCGCCGACGCCTCCGCTGAAGAACGGCCTGGCGCGGCTCTCGCCCGCGACGTCGCCGGGCCGAGGAGCGCAGCTCGC
>CAZNSS010000629.1:0-2778 GCA_964575465.1 uncultured Holophagales bacterium
ATCCTGACCATGAGCGACAACCGCGGACAGCTTCTGACTCCCGGCTCCGGCCGTGGTGCCCGCCTGGCGGGCCCGCGTTGGCCGGAGTCGGCCGGAAAGGCCGTGTCTCGAAACGCTCGTCACCTTGATTTCGTCGTGCCCGTCGCGCAGCCCTTCACCTTCCCGTCTCTCTCGAGCTTCGAGGAGGCGTTCGAAGAGGCGCTCGTGGCCTCGGCTGCAGCGGAGGGCCTTTCGCCGCCGACTGTCGCCGGAGTCCGGTACAGCCTCCGTCGGCTGACCTCTTTCATTCGAGAGCGCCGCCTCGAACGCGCTTTCCTAACGGGACAGCTCCCGGAGCAGGCGCGTGCCCTCGAAATGTGGCTCGGATGGCTTCGCGCTGGCGGCGCCAATCACACGACCGTTAACTACTACTGGCGAATGCTCCATGCCGGGCTGAAGCGGCTCGGAGCGAGGACTGGCATGGCGGAACCCACGCAGTTCCTCCCCGTTCCCCGGCCCGGACGCCCTCTTCCCCGGTTTCTCTCGAGAACGGACCTCGAAGCCGTGCTCAGGGCAGCCGCCAACTACCAATGGCCTCGCGGCCCCTTCGAGCGCCACCGGAGCGTGGCCATCATCGCGATGATGGGACTCGGGGGTCTTCGCCGAGGAGAGGTACTCCGGCTGGAAGTGCGGGACATCGACCTCACTCAGGGAGCGGTCACGGTCCGGCATGGCAAGGGTCGCAGCGGTGGCAAGGACCGTGTGGTCTTCATGCCGCCAGGGCTTCGAACCGCCCTGTCGAGCTACCTGGACGTGAGGGCAGCGCGACCGGGCTCCACGGGTCGCCTGTTCATTTCGACGCGCGGTACTCGCCCCATCGGTGTGACCACGATCCGTCGCCTCTGCCGGACGCTGCAGGAGGTTTCCGGGGTGGCTGTGGCGCCCCACATGCTGCGGCATACCTGCGCGACCCTCCTTCGGCAGGCAGGTATCCCGGATCGTCTCGCCATGGAGCAGCTCGGGCACGCGAGTCTCGGCGTGCTGCAGCGGTACTCGCACGTCACCGACGAAGAGCGGCGACAGATCGTCGGTCGACTCGACATCGACCTCCTGACCTGACCAGCCGGCCCCGGGGGCCGGCCGGTTCTACCGGAAGGAGACCTTGCGGATCTGGTCACGCTTGTCTTCGTCCCACACTCGCAGGTACCCCGCCGTCGTAGTAATGCTCGTATGTCCGGCCAGCTCGCGGGCAACGTGCAGCGGCACGCCGGAGCGGAGCAGCATGGTCACGAACGAGTGGCGGAGTCCGTGAAGGGAGAAGGCAATCCCGGACGCTCGCCGGACGGCCTTGTGAATCCGCCGCAACGTGGCCAGGGAGATCCCCTGGCCGGTCCGCTCGGAGGAGAAGAAGCCCGGCCCGACGATGTTCCGCTTGCGACGCTCCCGGACGTACTCCTCGAGGATCCGCCTGAGCTCCGGGGCGATGTACGCGGTCCGGTCCTTCCCACCGCCTCGCCCCTTGCCACGGATGATCCGGATCGTGCCGTCGTCGAGGCTCACGTCGCCGTACGTGAGCCTCAGCAACTCGCCCCGGCGAAGTCCCGCATAGAGGATCGTCGCGATCACGGCGACCGCGCGCGTGCGCTGGAAGGACGTCGGCCACGGGAAGCTCTCTGCGGCTGCCAGGATCTTTCGACAGTCCGCAGGCTTGAACGCCTTCGCGATGCGGGAAGGCTGGCTCGGTGCCTTCATCCGTCGGAAGGGATTCTCGACGCCGTCGCGCCGCTCGAGGTCATTGAAGAACGGCCGGAGCTGCCGCCAGTAGGTGTTCACGGTGACAGGGCCGAGTCCACGTCGCCGGTTCCGGCGGACCCATCCCTCGACATCGAGGAATGCGTCCGGGAGCGGCGCGCCGCTCTCCTCGACGTACCGCCGGAAGTCCCGGTAGGCGTGCCGGTATCCGTGGAGCGTCGCGGCGCTGTGCCCGAGCGCGGTGACGGCGTAGTCGCAGAAGTCCCGGAAGCGGCGATCCCACGATTCGAGAGATTTCGGAAGTGCCAAGCGATGGCGTCCAGAAGCGAAGCGATTCCGGGAGGAGTCGTCGATGTCCTCGTACGCGGAGGCTCGCTGGGAAGTGGAGGGGAACATGGGGATTGGGGGGAAGGAAGCGCTTCCCTCCGCCATCTCCGCGAATGAGACCGACGGAACCTCCACGCGAAACGCGCGGAGGCTCAGACGGATCGGAACGCTGTGGCAGTCGAAACCACGATTCGTGGCTTCCTGCTGCGCGGTGACCGGAACGGGCGGGGATGGCGGGGTTCGAACCCGTGACCTTCCGCGTGACAGGCGGATGCTCAAACGATTTGAGCTACAACTCCTCATCCACAAGCCATTTCGGTCACCTTCAGCGTTCGTAGCGAGCCTTCGCGCGTGCGCGAAGTGCTCATTCGACGGCGAAGGTGAAGGAACGACGCATCTCCTTGATACGCGGGACCTGAGCGGCACGCAAGGGCTGGAGCGGGACAGTATCGAGTCGACGAACGGCGATCCTGAACGAATGCACGGGTTCGCTAAGGCAAATACACTTACCTTAAACGCCACGAATAAGCAGATTCCTCGGAATGCCGAGCGACGCCGGCGCCCCGGTGCTCCGGCGGCTGAACCCGGCCTGATCGAGGAATCTGGTCTAATCGGCGCGCTTCGCGGCGGAGGTAGCTCGAACAACCATGGGCGTCGGCCCGGTCGCCCCACAGCAGCGTGTGACTGAACTGCTCCGGCGGTGGAGCACCGGTGACGAGA
>CAZNSS010000630.1:0-2777 GCA_964575465.1 uncultured Holophagales bacterium
CGCCGCGCCTCGAACCGGACGAGCTCGCCGAAGGCCGGCGTCGCGCGGCGCGCGACGACGTCCGCCTCCGGAACGCCGAACCGCTCGAGGTCCTCGCGCGGAAGGTAGACCCGCCCGCGCGCGACGTCGTCGCCGACGTCGCGCACGACGTTCGTCAGCTGGAGAGCCGTCGCGAGGTCCCGCCCGCGGGCCTCGGCTGCCGGCTGACCGAGGCCCCCGAAGATCGCCAGAGAGATCGTCGAGATCGTCGAGGCCACGAGGTCGCAGTAGCCGAGGAGCTCCTCGAACGTCGCGTAGCGCTCCTTCTCGAGGTCCTGCCGGCATCCCGCGAGGAGCCCCTCGAACGCGCTCTTCGGGATCGGGAAGCGCGGGAGCGCCTCCGCGAGCGCCGCGCCCGCCGCGCTCGCCGGGCTCCCCGCGTAGATGGCCTCGAGCTCCTCCGCCCACGCGTCGAGGCGCGCCGGCGCGCCGGCGGGATCCCCTTCGTCGACCGCGTCGTCGGCGGCGCGGCACCAGGCGTAGGCCGCGTAGACGGCCTGCCGCCTCTCCTTCGGGAGGAATCGGAAGCCGACGGAGAAGTTCGCCCCGGCCCGGTGCGTCAGCGCGCGGTTCTCGCGGTGGGCCGCGGCGACGGCCGGTGCGGCGCTCAACCGATCCTCCCGAGCTCGGGCGCCCGGATCTCCCTCTCGCGCGCGCGGCACCAGTGCTCCGGGAGGCGGTGGGCGCAGCGCCCCCGGTTCCGCCAGATCGCCGCGACGAGCGGCGCGAGCGCGAGGCGCACGGGGCCCGGCCGGTAGAACCCGGCGAGGACCGAGCGGAAGTCGACGTGCGCGGCCAGGCGCGCGAAGAGCGAGAGGCCGAGGGCGCCCCCGGTCTCGTAGAGGAAGCGGTTCACGAGGGAGACCTTCTGCCGCTTCGCGAAGCGCGCCCGTGCGAGCGCGGCGAAGTCGCCCCCGGAGAGGAGCGCCTCCGCCGCGAGGGCTCCCGAGGAGATCGCGTAGCGCATCCCGAGGCCGAAGAGGTAGTCCTGGAACGCGCCCGCCTCCCCCGCCGCCGGCCGCCCGTCGCGCCGCGCCTCGGGGACGAGCGCGAAGTTCATGAACGAGTAGGCGTCGCGCGGCGCCTCCATCGGCACGCGCTCGATCGAGAGGAGCCTCTCCTTCGCCCGCTCGAAGTAGCGGTCGATGCCGCCGAGGTCGCGGACGATCGCGCAGCCGATCGTCCCCCGCCCGCCGACGGTGAAGAGGTACGCATACCCGCCCGGCGCGACGGCCGGGTCGAAGAGGACCCGGACGCGCGTCTCGCCGTCGCTCTCGAACGCGGTCTCGCGCGCGAGGCCGTCGGGCGTCTGGGGACCGGTTGCGACGAGGTCGGCGTCCGCGGGCTCGAGACGTGACCGGAACCGGACCTCGACGCCCGCCTCGGCCGCGCCGCCCAGGAGCGTCGCGTCGAGCGTCCCCACCTCGGCGCCGCGCCTCACGAACCAGCCGAAGGGCTCGCGCGAGGCGATCGGGAACCTCCTGAGCCGCGCGTCGAAGAACTCGGCCGACGTGGCCGGGACCCAGGGGGGCGCGGGGAGGCCGAGCCGGGCGAAGAGGGCCGGGAGCCGCTCCGCGGGGTCGGAGGCGTCCTCGATCACCTGCACGTCGCCGACGAACCGCGATCCCACCGTGGCGTTCCTCTCGTGGACGACGACCCTCCGGCCGGCCCGGGCGAGGAGCGTCGCGGCCACGAGCCCCGCGGGGCCGGCGCCGGCGATGGCGAGGGGCGGCAGGTTGCTCATGGCAGACGGGCATTATTGCGGATCGGCGCCCGGCGCCGGCTCGCGGGGCCGAATCCGTCGATCGACGGGCGTCGCGCGGCGAGGCGACGGCGCCCCCGGACTAAACTCCGTGGTTTTCGGAAAGGTCCTTCATGCGTTTCGCCTCTCTCCGTCCCCGCCTCGATCCCTTCCTCCTCCGCGTCGAGCGGCCCGGCCGATACATCGGGCTCGAGCGGAACGTCGTCCGCAAGGAGCTCTCCTCGGCCGAGGTCACCCTCTGCCTCGCGTTCCCCGACGCCTACGAGATCGGGATGAGCCACACGGGGACGAAGATCCTCTACGAGATCGTCAACCGGAGGCCGGGCTGGGCCTGCGAGAGGGCCTACGCCCCCTGGGTCGACCTGGAGGCGGTGATGCGCCGCGAGGCGATCCCCCTCTTCTCCGTGGAGTCGTGCGTCCCGGTCGCCGACTTCGACGTCCTCGGCTTCTCGCTCCAGAGCGAGCTGAACTACACGAACGTCCCGAACATGCTCGACCTCGCCGGTATCCCGCTCCTCTCCGCGGAGCGGGGCGACGGGGATCCCGTCGTCATCGGCGGCGGCCCGTGCGTCGCGAACCCCGAGCCCGTCGCCGACTTCTTCGACGTCTTCCTGATCGGCGACGCCGAGGAGGCGCTCCCGGTCTTCCTCGAGCGGGTGCGCGACACGCGCGGCCGGCCCCGGCGCGAGCGCCTCCTCGCGTTCGCGGCGTGTCCCGGCATCTACGTCCCGTCGCTCTACGACGTCACCTACGACGGCCCGGACGGCGGCGGCGACCGCGTCGTCTCCTACGTCCCGAACGCCCCGGACGTCCCGGGAAGGGCGAAGCGGGTCTGGGTCGAGCGGCTCGACCCGTCCGTCTACCCCGACCGGCCGATGGTCCCCTCCGTCGACATCGTCCAGGACCGGCTCGGCCTCGAGATCATGCGCGGCTGCACGCAGGGGTGCCGCTTCTGCCAGGCGGGCTACTGGTACCG
>CAZNSS010000631.1:0-2772 GCA_964575465.1 uncultured Holophagales bacterium
GGTCCGGGTCCTCAGGCCGAGCCGAGGAGCGGCTCGTCCCAGGAGCGGATGTCGGAGGCGGGGAGCCCGCCGGGGAAGCGGTCTCGCGCCCTCTCGAGGGCCTCGGCCGCGACCTCGAGGTGCGCGACGCGGCTCTCGCGGTAGAACGCCTGCGCCTCGGCCGAGAGCTTCGGCTGGCCGTGGAGCGGCTTGTCGCTGACGCAGAGGAGAGCCGCGGTCGGGATCCGGTAGCGGAAGCCGTTCGCGGCGACGGTCGCCGACTCCATGTCGACGGCGACGCTGCGGCTCGCCTGGATGGCGGCGAGCGCCTTCTCCTGGTTGAACTCCCAGTTCCGGTTCGAGGTCGTGAAGACCGTCCCCATCCGGTAGGAGAGGCCGCGCGCCTCCATCCCCTCGATGAGGAGCGCGTTCAGGAAGTGATTCGAGGCGACGGGAACGCTCGTCGGGAGGACGTCGTCGAGGATCCGGTCGTCGCGCATGTAGCCCGTCGCGAGGACGAGGTCGCCCACCTCCTGGTGGTTCCGGAGGCCGGCGCAGTGGCCGACCATCAGGACGGCGTCGGGCCGTAGGACGGCGACGTGGTCGGTGATCGTCTTCGCGTTCGACGGGCCGACGCCGATGTTCACGAGCGTCAGCCCGGAGGCGCCCGGCAGCTCGTGGTGCCAGGCGGGCATCTGGACGCTGCGGCCCGGGCCGATGGCACCGGGGTAGCGGGCGCGGAAGGCCTCGGCGTGCATCTCGTAGTTCGTGAAGAGAACGTGCCGCTGGAACCGCTCGGGCGGGGTCCCCGTGTAGTGCTCGAGCCGGTTCAGCGAAAGGTCGATCCGCTCCGCCCGGAAGAGGAAGAGCTTCTTCTGCCGGAGGTCCCACGCGTCCTCGTCGAGGCTCTCGAAGAGGGTGGGGTCGTCGAACGACACGCGGGCCCTCGTCCCCGAGACCCGGATCGTCGCTCCGGACGCGGCGAGCTTCCCGAGCTCCCTTTCGAGGTACCAGCGGACCGCGCGGGGGCGGGCGAACTCGCCGCGCAGGACGGGGTTGTGGCGCGACCAGGGGCGGTCGATCTCGACCTGCGGGTAGAGGCCCTCGTCCCAGGTCGCCTCGATGGCGTCGCAGAGCACACGGACCAGGGCCTCCCGGTCGGCGCCAGCGTCGAGCGCGGCGAAATCGACTGCGGTTTCCATAAACATGCAAGGTTACCGGAGACGCCGTCTCCGCGCACGAGCCGCCGGTCCTCTCCGAAAGGCCCGTCCGCCTTCACCAGGAGTAGGATTCCTTCGCCCTCCGACCGGGGGGTTCTTCGAGGAGGCACATGTCCAGACGATTTTCGGACCTCGATCAGCGGAGGCGGGAGCTTCTCCTGGGCGGCGGCGCCGACCGGATCGAGAAGCAGCATCGCCAGGGGAAGCTGACGGCGCGCGAGCGCCTCGGGCTTCTCCTCGATCCAGACAGTTTCGTGGAGTTCGGCCTCTGGGCCCAGGGGGGCTCGGGCGAGCCGGGCGGGAAGGCCCTCGCCGCAGAAGGCGTCGTGACCGGCAAGGGCTGGGTCGACGGCCGGGCCGTCTACGCGTTCTCGCAGGATTTCACCGTCAGCGGCGGCTCCGTGGGGAAGATCCACGCGGCGAAGATCTGCGAGTGCCTGAAGGGCGCCCTCCGCACCGGGCTCCCCGTCGTCGGCTTCAACGACTCGGGCGGCGCGCGGATCCAGGAGGGGGTCGAGGCGCTCTCCGGCTACGGCCAGATCTTCTACACGAATACGCTCCTCTCGGGCGTCGTCCCGCAGATCAGCATCATCGCGGGCCCGTGCGCCGGCGGGGCGGCCTACTCGCCCGCCCTCACCGACTTCATCGTCATGGTGGAGGAGAGCGCCAAGATGTTCATCGCCGGCCCGGACGTCATCCGTGCGGCCACCGGCGAGGTGATCTCCGACGAGGCGCTCGGCGGAGCCCGCGTCCACGCGGAAGTCTCGGGGAACATCCACTTCTCGGCGTCCGACGAGCGGGCCGCGATCGCCACCGTCAAGGCGCTCCTCTCCTATCTCCCGGCGAACAACCTCGAGTCGCCGCCCGACGTCGCGTTCGAGGCGCCCCTGGTCGACGACGACGGCATGGACGAGGTCGTCCCCGAAGACCCGCGGCAGGCCTACGACGTCCGCGTCGTCATCAACAGGCTCGTCGACGGCGGCTCCTTCCTCGAGGTCCAGGACGCGTTCGGCAAGAGCGTCGTCGTCGGCTTCGGCCGGCTGGGCGGCATGGTCGTCGGGCTCGTCGCGAACCAGCCGATGCACCTCGCGGGCTCCCTCGACATGGATGCCTCCGACAAGGCCGCGCGGTTCGTCCGCACCTGCAACGTCTTCAACATCCCGCTCGTCACGCTCGTCGACGTCCCCGGGTTCCTCCCGGGTGTCGCGCAGGAGCATGGCGGGATCATCCGGCACGGGGCGAAGATGCTCTTCGCCTACTCCGCCGCGACGGTCCCGAAGATGACCGTCATCCTCCGCAAGGCCTACGGCGGCGCCTACCTCGCGATGTGCTCGAAGGACCTCGGGGCCGACTCGGTCCTCGCCTGGCCGACGGCCGAGATCGCCGTGATGGGGCCGGAGGGGGCCGCCCGGATCCTGAGCCGCCGCGAGCTCGACGCCGCGAAGACCGCGAAGGAGAAGAACGCCCTCCTCGCCGAGAAGGTCGCCGAGTACCGGCGGCTCCACGCGAACCCCTACCGTGCCGCGGCCGCGCTCTACGTCGACGACGTGATCCGGCCGTCGTGGACGAGGCG
>CAZNSS010000632.1:0-2772 GCA_964575465.1 uncultured Holophagales bacterium
GGCGCCCGCCTCGGCGGCTCGCCGGGGGGCCTTCCTTCGGGCGCCCCCCGGACCCCCCAGCGGGACTCGCCATGACGATCGTCCCCGGCCTCCGGCTAGGTCCCTACGAGATCACCTCGAAGCTGGGCGAGGGCGGGATGGGCGAAGTGTGGCGCGCCACCGACTCGAAGCTGAAGCGCCAGGTCGCGCTCAAGGTCCTACCCGACGCGTTCGCCGCCGACGCCGACCGTCTCGCACGGTTCGAGCGCGAGGCGCAGCTCCTTGCCCAGCTGCAGCACCCGAACATCGCCTCGATCTACGGCCTCGAAGAGGCGCACGGCGTCCAAGCCCTCGTCCTGGAGCTCGTCGAGGGAGAGGACTTCACCGAACGGCTGAAGCGCGGCCCGGTGCCCGTCGACGAGGCGCTCGGGATCGCGAAGCAGATCGCGGAAGCGCTGGAAGAGGCCCACGAGAAGGGGATCGTCCACCGCGACCTGAAGCCCGCGAACGTCAAAGTGACGCCGGAAGGCAAGGTCAAAGTCCTCGACTTCGGCCTCGCCAAGGCGATGGATGCGCCGGGGGCCACGTCTCCCGTCGACCTCGAGCACTCGCCCACGATGATGAACTCGCCCACGATGACGGCCGCCGGGAGCCGGATCGGCGTCATCCTCGGGACCGCGTCCTACATGTCGCCCGAGCAGGCCCGCGGGAAGGCGGTCGACAGGCGTGCCGACATCTGGGCCTTCGGCGTCGTCCTCTACGAGATGCTCGCCGGGCGGAGGCTCTTCGACGGAGAGACGGTGAGCGACGTCCTCGCGGCCGTCCTCACCCGAGAGCCGAACCTCGGCGCGCTGCCGGCTTCGACCCCGCCCGCGGTGCGCCAGCTCGTGCGCCGCTGCCTGGACCGGGACCCGAAGCACCGCCTGCGCGACATCGGCGAGGCGCGGGTCCTCCTCGAGGCGCCCGGCGCCGGGTCCCCGGTCACGACTCCCGCTCGCCGCCCGTGGCCCCGATGGACGTTCGCGGCGCTGGCCGTGGCGCTCGTGGGCGTGGGCGCGATCGGCGGCCTCCTCGCCGGCCGCAAGGGCCCGGCCACGGCGAACGACGACCTGCGCATGTCGCCGCTGACGTACCGTCGCGGCACGGTCCTGAGGGCCCGTTTCGCCCCCGACGGGCAGACCGTCGTCTACGGCGCGGCCTGGGACGGGGAGCCCGTGGGCGTCTACAGCGTGCGGCTCGACACCCGCGAGTCGCGGTCGATGGACGTGCCCGGCGCGGACGTCCTGGCCGTCTCCTCCGTGGGCGAGCTCGCCCTGGCGCTCGGGAACCGGTTCACGATCGGGTGGGAGAGCATCGGGACTCTCGCCCGCATGCCGCTGGGCGGCGGCGCCCCGCGCGAGGTCCTCGAGAGGGTCCAGGACGCCGACTGGTCTCCGGACGGACAGAGCCTGGCCGTCGTCCGCGAGGTCGGGCCTCTCCGGCGCCTGGAGTTCCCGATCGGGAAGACCCTCTACGAGACGGGGGGCTGGATCTCGAACGCGCGCGTCGGGCGCGACGGGAAGAGCGTCGCGTTCCTCGACCATCGCGCCCGGGGCGACAACACCGCCTCGGTGAAGGTCGCCGGACCGGACGGCGTGGTCCGGACGGTCTCCGCCTCGGCGGCCAACGGCCTCGCCTGGTCCGCCTCGGGAGAGGAGCTGTTCTTCCCGGGCGGGAACGGCCTCAGAGCCGCGAGCCTCTCCGGGCGGTCCCGTGTCCTCTTCCGCTCCCTCGGGGGAACCCACCTCAAGGACGTCTCGGCGGCCGGGCTCGTTCTCGTGACCCGGACGACGCAGCAGCGCGAGATCGTGGGGCGCCCGCCCGGCGAGGCCCGCGACCGCAACCTCTCCTGGCTCGACTGGTCCTTCCCCACCGCCCTGTCGGACGACGGCCGGATCGTCCTCTTCGAGGAGCAGAACCTCGGGGCGGAGTACGGGCTCTTCCTGAGGCGGACCGACGGCACGCCGCCCGTCCGCCTCGGAGACGGACGCGCTCTCGCGCTCTCGCCCGACGGCAAGTGGGTCCTCGCGACCCGGACCGCCGACGGCGAACGCGAGCTCCTCCTCCTCCCGACGGGGGCTGGCGACACGCGCCGCCTGGGCCGCCCCGCGATCGTCGCCTCCGCGGCCTCGTTCCTTCCGGGGGGCGAGCGCCTGGCTCTCTCCGGCAGCGTCGAGGGTGGGGGCGCGAGGCTCTACACCTTCGACCTCGCGACCGCGAAGCTCGCCCCGATCAGCCCCGAGGGGATCACCGCCTACTTCTGCGCGATCGCGTCGCCGGACGGACGCTTCGCGTTCGCGACGAGCCCCGAGGGAAAGCTCACCCTCTACCCCGTCGGCGAAGGCGAGCCTCTCGTCGTCCCGGGAACGACCTCCGACGACGTCCCGATCCGCTGGTCGGCCGACGGCCGAGCGGTCTTCGTTCGGAGCGCCTCGGGCGTGCCTGCGAAGGTCGAGCGCCTCGACGTGACGACCGGAGAACGCCAGCCCTGGCTGGAGATCGTTCCGCCCGATCCCGCGGGAGTGCAGGGAATCGGCCCCATCCACATGAGCGCCGACGGCCGGGCGTACGTCTATTCCTACCGCCGCAAGCTCGACCAGCTCTACGTCGTGAGGGGGCTTCGCTGATCATGGGACTGTCCTCCGGTTCCCGTATCGGCAGTTACGAGATCACCTCCAAGCTCGGCGAGGGCGGCATGGGCGAGGTCTGGCGCGCCACCGACACGAAGCTGAAGCGCGAGGTCGCGATCAAGGT
>CAZNSS010000633.1:0-2770 GCA_964575465.1 uncultured Holophagales bacterium
GCCGCGGTGCTCTGGACGAAGGGGCACACCTGCGTCGCGAAGGTCACCTCGATGGTCGACTCGATGCGCGTCGGAGACTTCGTCGAGCTCAAGTAGCGCGTGACTCGCGGGGAGCGGCCGCCGCTCCCCGCGACGTTCCTCTTCGCGCCACCCCGTGATAAGTTCCCGTCCCTTTCGCCCCGCGGGGGGTTCGCTTCGACGAAGAGGATGAGGTCATCGTGATGCTCGACGGACAGCTGCAACGGATCATCGACGAGCTCGTTTCCAAGGGCGTTCCCCTCGAGACCGCCAGGAAAGAGTTCGAACGGAAGTACGTCGCCACCGCGGTGACGAGGGCGTCGGGCAACCTGGGGCAGGCAGCGAAGTCTCTCGGCATCCACCGCAACACTCTCCGGGCGAAGATCTCGCTGCTGCGCCTCAAGCCGAACCCGAAGCGCCGCGACCACGCGTGAGAGGCCTGGGGAGACCCGGACCGCCGGGTCTCGACGGACTCTGAACGGGGGAGGCGCGAACCGCCTCCCCCGAGCCCCCTCAGCCCCTTCCGAGCGGAGAAGCTCGCGGAAAGAAAAGGCCGGCGCTCGTGGCGCCGGCCTCCGTGCCTGCGGGCCTCGCGCGGGAGCTAGACGACCGCCGTCTTCAGCCGCGCGATGCGCGTCTCGAGCGGCGGGTGCGTGGAGAAGAAGCGCATCAGGCCGGTCGGGTGTCCGGAGATCTTGAGGGTCTGGACGGCCGCCTGATTCGAGCCCGGGTCGACGACGCCGTAGGTCCGCTGGAGGGCCTCGAGGGCGCCGATCATCTGCTCGCGGCCCGCGAGCCGCGCGCCGCCCGCGTCGGCACGGAACTCGCGCAGCCTCGAGAACCAGGCGACGACGATCGAGCCGAGGATCGAGAAGGCGATGTCGAAGACGAGCGTCGCCACGAAGTAGACGACGTGGGAGACGCCCCCCTCGTCGTCGTCGCGGCGGAAGAGCTGGGCGACGAAGAAGGCGAGGACGCGCGCGAGGAACATCGTGAAGGCGTTCACGACGCCCTGGACGAGCGTCATCGTCACCATGTCGCCGTTGGCGACGTGGGCGATCTCGTGGCCGAGGACCCCCTCCACCTCGTCGCGGCGCAGGCGTCGAAGGAGGCCGGTCGACACGGCGACGAGCGACCGGTTCCTCGTCGGGCCGGTGGCGAAGGCATTCACCTCGTCGGAGTCGTAGACGCCGACCTGGGGCATCTTCTTCAGGCCGGCGGCCTGCGCGAGGCGGTGGACGGTGGAGACGAGCTCCTGCGCGCCCGGGTCCGGGGTACCCGGGTCGATGAGCTTCACGCCCATCCCCCACTTCGCCATGACCCTCGACAGGCCGAGCGAGATGAAGGCTCCGCCGAAGCCCCAGACGAGGCAGAAGACGGCGAGGGCCTTCATGTCGATGCCCCTCGCGCTCAGGTAGGGCCGGACGCCCAGCAGGCTCAGGACGACCGAGATCGTCGCGACGACGAGGACGTTGACGGCAAGGAAGAGGAATACGCGCTTTGCGATCTTCATGACGGATTCACTCCCGATGGGCCGCGAGCCTGGCGACCGGCCCGGGGATCGGGCCGGGGCTCGAGAAGCCCGCGACGATTCCGAGAACGCGACGGCCGGGGCCGCTATTCCGCGGCCCGAACGCAGCCGGGGGTCACTTGGGCGAGGAAGGGGGGGTCCCGGAGCCGTTCCCCGAGGGGGGGTCCTTCTTCTCGGAGTCCTGCCCGCCTTCCCTCACCGCCTGCTTGAAGTTGCGGATCCCCTCGCCGATCCCCTTGCCGAGCTGGGGGAGCTTTCCGACGCCGAAGAGGAGGACGACGATGGCGAGGATGAGGATCAGTTCGGGTATTCCGAGGTTGGGCACGGGGGCCTCCTGAGGGTGCGGATGATACCCCGTCAGCCGGGGAGGAACTCGAGGAGAGGCCGGTACGGGCCGTCGGGGCGCGTCCAGACGCGGATGGTTCTCACCGCCGTGTCCCGGTGGGGGCGGTAGACCTCCCGGCCCAGGGCGAGCATCTTCTCGAAGGTGCCGAGGACCTTCCAGGCCCGCTGCAGCAGCACCGCCTCCCGGTACGCGTGGCCGTGCGCGGGGGCGAGGGACCCGGCACGCTCGAATCGGAGGGAGACCGGGTCGTAGTCGGGCGGACCGAAGCGGAGGTCCTGGAAGTCGATGACGGCGAGCGCGCCGTCGGGGGCGCGCATCAGGTTGTTCGCGTGGAAGTCGCGGTGGGTCGGCACGGCGTCTCCGCCGAGCGCCGGGTCGGCCGCCTCGGCCGCGAGGCGGCCGGCGAGCTCCTCCCAGAGGGCGGCGCGTGACTCGGCGAGCGGCGAGGCGCCGTCGTGCTCCAGCGCCCACCGGCGCGTGTGCGCGAGCTCGGAGCCGAAGAAGGCGGCGTCGAACGGCGGGTTGAGGAGGGCGGCCGTGCGGGCGATCCGCCGGATCGGCCCGAGGAGCTCCTCGGCCTCGTCGAGGAGCCGCTCCCGCTCGGCGCCAGAGGCCTCGCGGATCTCGGCGGCGAGGTCCAGGTCCCCGAGGTCCTCGACGAGCGCGGCACCGAGCGCGGGGTCGTCGTCGAGGAGCTCCGGGACGCGGATTCCCGCGCCGGCGAGGGCGGCGCCGATCTCCCTCCAGCGCTCCTGCGCCGGGGATGAGGGGGCCGGGTAGAGGACGAGGACGACGGCGGCGCCGCCCGCGGTCCGGAGCCGGAAGTAGCGTCTCTGGCCGACGTCGCCCGCGAGGGGGAGGACCGGTCCCGAGGA
>CAZNSS010000634.1:0-2764 GCA_964575465.1 uncultured Holophagales bacterium
TAGTGCCCGGCGCTCCGGGCGAGGAGGCCCCCCATGCTGTGGGCGACGATCGAGATTTCCTCGACCGCCACCGGCCAGGACGCGACGAGCGCCTCGAGGAGCCCGGCCATCCGGCGGCCGTTCGTCGAGACGTGCAGCCCGGAGTCGTAGCGGAGGCGCAGCTCGGTCGCTCCGAGATCTCGTGCGAGCGCTCCGAAGGCGGGAGGAGACGCGTTCTCGACCCGGTCCCAGGCACGCTCGTCCATGCAGAGGCCGTGGACGAGGACGAGGAGCCGGCCTCGGGCACCGGGGACGTCCCGCCGCAGGGCGTCGGCCTCGAGGAGGAGCGGCCGCCCGCCGAGCCGAAGCTCCATCGGCAGCGCGAGAGGGCTCCCCACCTCTTCGAGGTGGTCGCCCAGGACGCCGTTCAGGACGGCGAGGACGGCGTCGCGCTCCGGGGTGGAGTCCGGGACCTTCAGGAGCGGGACGAGCCTCGCGAGGAGCGCGTCGACCCCGGAGCCCACCGCCCGGGTCACCCCTCTCACGTTCCGGTAGACGAGCCGAGTCAGGCCGCGGGTCCTCCCGTCCGGGGTCCGGGCGAGAGGCGGCGGGCCCGCGGCGATGACCCCGTGGAGGGCCTCGACGAGGTCCGTCAGGCCGGCGGTCGCGGACGTCGCGAGACGGGCGGCTTCGCGGACGTCGGAGGGGTGGATGTGTCTCGCCATGGCCGGGTTCTTATCAGTATCGGGCAAAGCCCGGAGCCGTACCCCGGGATGGCGTCGGTGATAGCATGGCCGGTGGTTGAAAGATGCCATTCCAAGGGTCTTTGACCCGATATCCGCAAGGAGAATCTCGATGAAGCGTTTCGCCTGTCTCGCGGGGGCTGCTGCCTTCGCCCTCGTCACCGTGGCCCAGGCCGCACCGGCGGCCGACCTCAAGCTCGTCGGGGTGACCTACCCCGAAGGCAAGAAGATCACGCTCCCGTTCACCCGGACCGCCATTGCCTCCAAGAACGCGACCCTCGAGGGGACCGCGCGCATGGAGAAGGGGCAGGTCGACGTCCGCATCAAGTGGGACAAGATGGAGCCCGCCGTCCTCTTCGCCGGCAACGTCACGTCCTACGCCGTGTGGGCGATCACCCGCGACGGCCGGCCCGAGAACATGGGCGAGCTTCCGGTTCGCGAGAAGAAGTCGGGCGAGGCGAGCTTCCGGACCGGGAAGGTGAACTTCGCGGTCATCGTCACGGCCGAGGTCCTTCCCGGCAACGCCCTGCCGAGCGAGCTCGTCGTCTTCACGTCGGGGAAGGTCGACGAGAAGACGACCGCGAAGAACTGGGACTTCACGGTCGACGGGACGAACCCGTTCCAGCACCTCATGCGTCCCGGCAACCCGTCCATCGCCGACCTGACCTATTCGGCCAAGGGCGGTGAGCCGATCGAGCTGCAGCAGGCCCGGAAGGCCTACGAGATGGCCGAGGAGATCAAGGCCTCGACCGTCGCCCCGAAGGAGATGGAGACGGCCAAGAGCCAGCTCGCGCAGGCGCAGAACTCGACGCAGTCGGGCGGCTCGTCCAAGGCCGTCGTCGACTACGCGAGGCGCTCCCTCGACAACTCGGGCACCGCCGCGCGCCTCAAGGTCCAGGCGATGTACGAGGAGAAGCTCGCGGCCGAGGCGGCCGCCAAGCGAGCCGCCGAGGAGAAGAAGCGGCAGGAGCTCGAGGCCGCCAAGGCCCAGGCAGCCGCGGCCGAGGCCGAGAAGGCCCGCATGGCGGCCGAGGTCGCCCGCCTGAAGGCCGAGCAGGAGCAGCTGAAGAACAGCGTCCGCGACGCCGTCGGCAAGTACATGCAGGTCGAGGAGACGGCCCGCGGTCTCATCGTCAACATGGCGGACATCCTGTTCGACGTGAACAAGTCCACCCTGAAGAAGGACCCGGAGATCGCTCTCGCCAAGGTCTCGGCCGTCCTCGGAGTGTTCCCGAAGGTCCAGGTCCGCGCCGAGGGCTTCACGGACACGACCGGCAAGGAAGCGCTCAACATGAAGCTCTCGGCCGAGCGCGCCCGCACGGTTGCCGCCTTCCTCGTCGCCCAGGGCGTCGCCGCCGACCGCCTCTCGCACGCGGGCTACGGCCCGGCGAACCCCGTCGGCGACAACGCCACGGCCGAGGGCCGTGCGAAGAACCGTCGCGTCGAGCTGATCCTGAACCAGGGTCCCATCACGGCCACGCCGGGCGGCATGGTCGCCCCGGAGCTCCCGGTCAAGGCGACGAAGCCCGCCGCGAAGCCCGCTGCCAAGCCGGCCGCGCCGGCCGCACCGGTCAAGTAACCGGGACCTCCCCGAGACCCGACCCGGAACGGAACGGGGCCGCGCGAGCGGCCCCGTTCCATTTGGCGCGCCGGGCCTGACCTTCAGCCTTCGGAGGTGTCCTTCTCCAGGTTCCCGCTCCAGAGGTACTTCCGGGTCTCGGAGACGAGCACTCCGTTGAGGACGAGGAGCGAGACGAGGTTCGGGATCGCCATCATGCCGTTCGCGATGTCGGCGAAGGACCAGACCACCGGGAGGGTCGCGACGGAGCCGACCATGACCGCGACGACCCAGAGGACGCGGTACGGGCGGATGGCCTTCGGCCCGAAGAGGTACTCGGCGGCCTTCTCTCCGTAGTACGACCAGCCGAGGATCGTCGAGAAGACGAAGGTCAGGAGGCCGACGGTCAGGACGACCGGCCCCACGTGAGGGATGTGGCTGAAGGCGGTCTTCGTGAGCGCCGCCCCCTTCAGGCCCGCGTGCC
>CAZNSS010000635.1:0-2762 GCA_964575465.1 uncultured Holophagales bacterium
CGCGGAGATCGAGGCGGTGGTCCACGCCTCGGCGATCGACGCGTTCAACGACAAGCGGGCCCTCGACGAGAACGACGTCTCCCGCCTCATCACGAACACCGTTCCGCTCTCGAGGACGATGGACGAGCAGATCAAGGCGATCAAGAGCTGGGCGCACAACCGCGCGATCTCCGCCTCCAGGGAGAGCGCCAGCTAGCAGGCCCCGTGTGAGCGCCGGAGGCGCCGCTCAGTTCCAGCGCGGGTCGACGTCGGGCCGGCGGTAGGGGCCGAGGAGGTCGATGCGCCGCTGCAGGTTCCGGACGTGGTCGAGGACCCAGGCGTACCGTTCCGCGAGGACGTCCATGGCCAGGAGGGCGTAGCGCTCCTCCGCGTCGAGGCCGAGGCGGCTCGCGGCCTCGTTGACGAGCCCCTCGTCCGACAGGGTCCCCGGGAGGTGCCGCGCCTCCGACCGGCCGACGGAGACGGCGAGACGGTCGACGGCGCGGGAGAGGTGCCGCCTCAGCTCGCGCCGGCCGGGACCCCCTTCCCGCCCCGGCGCGAGCGGCTGGACCGGCGCCTCCTCGACCTCGCCGAGCCGGTAGACCCGGCCCGTCCTCTCGGAAGCGAGCCGGTAGCGGAATGCCCCGTGGAGGACGATGTTCGAGCGGCCGTCGGCGAGCGGCTCGTGCTCGACGATCTCGCCTGCACAGCCGTAGGGGAGGAGCGCGGGGCGGCCGTCGGCGAGCGGAGGTGCGGAAGGGTCGAGCGTGTGGAGGCCGATGAGCCGCTCCCCGGAGAGGGCGTCGGCGAGCATCGTCCGGTAGCGGGGCTCGAAGACGTGGAACGGCAGGTGCGTCTCCGGCAGGAGGACCGCGTCGAGAGGGAAGAGGGGCAGTTCGCGCGTCACGGCCGGGCTTCCCTCGGCCCGGCGGCCGCGAGCCTCAGCGCGTGGTCGACGACCGCCTCGATCTCCGCCGGCGTGAGGCGCTCCGCGAACGGAGGCATGGTGCTCCGCGGGTCGCCGTCTGCCACGAGCCTGCGAACTGCTTCCCGGTCGGGGCCGTGCCGCCACCGGCCGTCGGTCAGGTCGGCGTACGGCCGTCCCTCCGCGAAGCGGGTCCGGCCTCTCCCGTCGGCGCCGTGGCAGGCCGAGCACTTCTTCCTCCAGACGCGGGCGCCCGGGTCGGTGTCGCCGGCGCAGCCGGAGAGCCAGACGGCAGCCAGAGCGAGAGCGAGGGAAGTGATCCGAAGCGTGTTCCTCATGCTATCTTCCCGGGCCATGGCGAACAAGGACGACCGCTACAGCGACAACGCTCCCGGCAAGTTCTACGTCGACACCCAGTGCATCGACTGCGACGTCTGCCGGGTCACCGCTCCGAACAACTTCGGCCGGCAGGAAGAGAAGGGCTACTCGTACGTCATCAAGGCGGCCGAGACGCCCGAGGAAGAGGCGCAGTGCCAGGAGGCGATGGACTCCTGCCCGGTCGAGGCGATCGGGAACGACGGCGAGTAGCACCGGCCGGTCAGAGGGGGGCGGCGTCCGCGCCGCCCCCTCGCGTGCCGCCGAGCGCAGCCCGGGCGTGGTAGCTCGAGCGGACGAGCGGTCCTGACTCCACGACGGCGAATCCCATCGTCCGTCCCTCGTCGCGCAGCCGTGCGAACTCCTCGGGTGTCCACCACCGCTCCACGGGGAGCCTCCGGGCGTGCGGCTGGAGGTACTGGCCCACCGTGAGCGCGTCGGTGCCCGCGGAGCGGATGTCCCGCATCGTGTCGAGCACCTCCTCGACGGTCTCGCCGAGTCCGACCATGATCCCGCTCTTGACGCGCATCGCCGCCGCGCGCGTGTCGCGCCAGGCGGCCGCCCGGGCGAGAAGCTCGAGCGACCTCTCGTAGGTCGCGTCGGGCCGCACGCGCCGGTAGAGACGGGGGACCGTCTCGGTGTTGTGGTTGAGGACCTCCGGCGATGCCTCGAGGACCGTCCCGAGCGCCGCTTCGTCGCCGAGGAAGTCGGGGACGAGGACCTCGACGGTCACCCCGGGATTCAGGGTGCGGACGGCTCGGATCGTCGCGGCGAAGTGGGCGGCTCCCCCGTCGGGGAGCTCGTCCCGGTTCACCGACGTGACGACCGCGTGACGCACGCCGAGCTCCCTCACGGCCTCGGCGACGTGCCGCGGCTCCTCGGGGTCGAGCGGCCGGCCGACGCCCTGCGTGACGGCGCAGAAGCCGCAGTGGCGAGTGCAGACGTCGCCCATCAGCATGAACGTCGCCGTCTTCTCCCGTCCCCAGCACTCGAAGATGTTGGGGCACTGGGCCTCCTGGCAGACGGTGTTCAGGTTCTTCCGCCTCACCAGGTCGAGGATGCCCCGGGTGTCGTCGTTGTCGACGAGGCGCACCTTCAGCCAGTCGGGTCGGGGCGTCTCGCCGTGCACCGGCCGCTCCGGGTTCGGGACGAATCGGGAAGGCGTCGGCTCGCTCACGCCGGCGGAGTGTAGCCTCCGGGAGGCGGCGGCCCGATCGGGTGCCGCGACGCCGGGCGGTCCCGTTCGCTGACCCCCGGGAGGAGGGACGCGTGAGCATCGGACCGATGGGAAGCGCCGGGCGGGAGGCGGCGGGTGCGGCCGGGGCGGTCCGGGTGGCGCTTTCCCCGGACGTCGAATCCGCGCTCGCCGAGGGGCGCCCCGTCGTCGCGCTCGAGTCGACGATCCTCTGCCACGGCCTCCCGTTCCCGGAGAGCCTCGAGACCCACGTCGCGGCAGAGGACGCCGTGCGGCGGGAAGGCGCCG
>CAZNSS010000636.1:0-2754 GCA_964575465.1 uncultured Holophagales bacterium
CGCGGACGGGGTCGCCGCGGCGGCCTGCGCGAGGAGGAGGGCGATCGCGAGCATGGCGGGGCGCGAGATTACGACGGCCAAGAGCCCCGTCGCCACCCCTGCGCGGGAGGGCGCCGCGCCCCGTCGAAAAATCAAGACCTGACCCCGGGGGTGATATCCTGCCGAGGTGCAGCCGAGGGCGCGGGACGGAGGGCGTCCCGGTAGGGGGATGACGGCGGAGGAGCGGAACCGGCTCCTCGTGCGCATCGCGCACGAGCTCGACGGGACGCTGAACCTCGAGGGGGTGCTCGGGCGGCTCCTCGACACCCTCCGGACGGCCGTCGGGTACGACGCCGCGGGAATCTTCGTCCTGAACCGCGAGGAGGTCTTCCCGGGGTACGGTCTCTCCTGGAGGAGGATCGCGGCCACGGTCCGAAGGGGCTTCGACGGCCCCCTGCCGGACATCGACCGGATGCTCTCCATGGGCCAGGGGCTGGTCGGGCACGTCCTCCAGACCGGCGAGCCGGCCGTGGCGCCGGACGTCCGGCTCGACCCGAGGTACGTCATGGGGCGCCCCGCCACGCGCTCCGAGCTGGCGGTCCCCGTCCACGCGGGCGGCCGCCTCGTGGGCGCGCTGAACCTGGAGAGCGACGAGGCCGGCGCCTACGGCGACGAGGACGCCGAGACCCTTCGCCTCTTCGCGGACGCCGCCGCGATCGCCGTCGAGAAGGCGATCCTCTACCGGCTGTTCGTGCAGCGGGAGCGTCTGGAGGAGCAGCTCCGCCTCGCGCTCGAGGCGGGAGAGGAGGCGGGAACGGCGGAGTGGAGCGGAATCCCGGGGTGGGACGCCGCAGGCCTCTCGCGCCCCCGCTACGAGATCGGCGGGGACTACTTCGACCGGATCCCGCTCGCCGACGGCCGGCTCGGCCTCGTCGTCGCGGACGTGTCGGGGAAGGGGAGCCTCGCGGCGATGACGCTGACGACCTTCCGCGCCATCCTCCGGACCCAGGTGGAGGGGGAACCCGAGCCGGTCCGGACCGCGGCCGCTGCGAACCAGCTCCTGCGCGAGCGGATGGGGCCGACGGAGTACGTCACCGCGGTCTACGGCGTCCTCGACCCGGGGCGCGGACTCCTCGGCTACTCCAACTGCGGGCACGCGCCCCCCCTCCTCGTGAGGGCGGACGGGCGGTTCACGAAGCTGACGACCGGCGGGCCGCCCCTGGGTCTCCTCGCCGGCGCGCGCTACCTCGCCGGGGAGGTCACCCTCGAGCCGGGGGACCTTCTCGTCCTCTTCACCGACGGGGTCGTCGAGGCGGAGGGGCCGGACGGATCGGAATTCGGCGTCGACCGCCTGGCGGAGGTCGTCCGGGCCGTGCGCGACCTGCCGTGCGCGAGGATCATCGAGGAGGTCGCGCGGGCGACGGCGGAACACACCGGCGAGGACAGCTACGCGGACGACTTCACGATCCTCGTTCTGAAGCGCCTCCACGACGCGTGAGCCCGCGGCCCCGCAGGGCCCGCCTCCGGCGCTACGATCCGGGAGCAGCATGAGCCGCCGCGCACCGCTCGCCGTCCTACTCCTCTCCCTCTCGTCCTGCGCCCTCGCGCAGGCCGGGCCCCCGGTGGAGAACGGCTCCTTCCGGCAGCCCGATCTCGTCGAGCTGACGAAGCTCGACCCGACGATCCGTCTCGACGTCCGCTACGCGCGGGACGACAACTTCCTCGGTCGGCCGGTCTACAGGGAAGCGAGGGCGTTCCTGCAGCGACCCGCCGCGGAATCGCTCGCGAAGGTGAACCGGGCGCTGAAGGAGAGGGGCTACGGCGTCATGGTCTTCGACGGCTACCGCCCGTGGGCGGTGACGAAGGCGTTCTGGGACGCGACGCCCGAGGACAAGAAGCTCTTCGTCGCCGACCCGAAGCGCGGCTCGCGGCACAACCGGGGCTGCTCGGTCGACCTGGCCCTATACCACCTCGACACCGGCAGGGCCGCCGACATGGGGGCCGGATACGACGAGATGAGCCCGAGGTCGTACGTGACCTGGGAAGGGGGAACGAGAGAGCAGCTCGACCGCCGGGAGCTCCTCCGGGGGGCGATGGAGCGCGAGGGCTTCTTCGTCTACCCCTGGGAGTGGTGGCACTTCGACTACAAGGACTGGCGCGAGTACCCGCTCCTCGACGTGCCGTTCGAGGGGCTCGGGAAGCCGGACGCCCCTCCCCCCGCGAAGGCGCCCTGACGGTCGTCGTATCCTCCCCGCCGATGGCCCAGCGGATCCTCATCTGCGACGACGAAAGCGACATCCGGGAGTCGCTCCGCGCGATCCTCCTCGACGAGGGGTACGACGTGACGGCGGTGGGAGCGGGACCGAACGCGGCCGCCGAGGCCCCGGACCACGACGCCGTCCTCCTCGACATCAAGATGCCCGGGCAGGACGGGCTCGAGACGCTCGCCCAGATCCGCAAGCGCGGCGTGACGACGCCCGTGGTGATGATCTCCGGGCACGGAGACGTCCGGACGGCGATGGAGGCGATCCGGGCCGGCGCGAACGACTTCCTCGAGAAGCCGCTCGCGACGGAGCACGTCCTGAACGCGCTCCGCCGGGTCCTCGACTCCTCGCGGCTGACGCGCGAGAACCAGGAGCTCCGGAGCCGGCTCGGCCTCACCCGCCTGGTGGGCGACGCGCCCCTGATGAGAAAGCTCCTCGCCGACGTGGCCCGCTCCGCGCCGACGCCCGCCACGATCCTGATCGTCGGGCCGAGCGGGACGGGCAAGGAGCT
>CAZNSS010000637.1:0-2753 GCA_964575465.1 uncultured Holophagales bacterium
CCGCCGTCGGCCCGCGCGGTCTCGAAGACGCCGCTCACGGCCCCGGCGTCGGCCACGTCCACGCGCGCGAAGCCGAAGGCCGGCCGGCCGGCGAGTCGTGAGAGACGCCACTCCTTGAGGCGGACGTCGTAGGCGTCGTTCAGGTTGTCGACGCAGGCGACGGAGTCGCCCCGGGAGAGGAGCCTCTCGCAGACCGCGGCGCCGATGAAGCCCGCCCCGCCCGTCACGAGAACGCGCACTACAGCCCGATCTTCAGTCCCGCGATGACGCGCAGGTCGCGCATCTTCATCCCCTCGCCCTCGACTGTCCGCACGTCGTTGAGTCCGTAGACGTACCGCACGTCGAGCTCGAGACCGACCTTGCCGCCGAGCTTCTGCTCGAGGCCGGCGCCGGCCTCGAGCGCGAGCCAGACATCCGTGAAGTCGCCCTTCGCGTCGAACGTCCCGGTGTCCACGTAGCTCGTTCCTGTCTGGTCGATCTTCAGCGCGATCGCCGTCACCCAGCCGCCGAGGAGGTAGGGGCGTGTCGCGCCGGAGGCGAGGGCGTACTTGACGTGGAAGGGGACCTCGAGCGTCGTCGTGTCCCACGTCGCGGTCAGGACCCCACCGCCCACGACGGCGCCAGAGTAGTCGGCCGAGATCGTGCGGCGCACGTAGAGCACCTCGCCCTCGAGGCTCCAGCCCTTCGAGAACGTCCCTTCCCACGCGATGCCGCCGACGAAGCCGCCCGTGCCGTCGGTCTTCTCGACGGTGAAGATGTCGTCCGTCACGGAGGGGCTCGGGTCTCCCCAGCCTCCCTTCAGCGCGAGCGAGTGCCCCCCCTGCGCCGGCGCGGGCAGCGCCGCGGCGAGGACGGAGAGGGATACGACCAGTCGAGCTGCAAACCGCTTCATCTCGTTGCCTCCTCGGGAGCGACGACTTCGTCTTCGACGGGCGCCTCGACGGACGGCGGGGCCTCTTCGTCCCTCCGGGCCACGAGGGTGCCGTCGAACGAGACGTTGAACTGCAGGAAGGCGGCCCCGCGCCGCGCGCAGATGTCTTCCACGTGCAGGACGGCCGCGCGCGGGATCTTGGCCGTCACGATCACGCCGCCGATCTCGTGCTTCGCCATGAGCGTGTCGAGCTCCGCGAGGCCGCCGAGCACCGGCAGGCCGTTCAGGAAGCGCCCCTGCTTGTCGGGGTCGTCGTCGACGAAGCCCACCGGGAAGAAGGGGCTGCTCGGAAGGCCCTGGAGCTCCCGGATCGCCGTCGACCCGCGGCGCCCGGCGCCGTAGAGGACGACGCGGACGCCGGCCTCGGCCGACCTCGCCTTCAGCCAGGCGAGCACCCGGTACGAGCTGCGGCTCACGTTGGCGAGGAGGAGGAGCAGGACCGTGAAGAGGACGAAGTACGAGAGCGGGGCCCTGCCGCCGAACACGACGCCGTCCACCAGCGCCACGCCGAGACCGGTCAGCGCGACGGCGCCCGAGGGCCGCACGAGGTCCTCGATGTTCGCGTGCCGCCAGCGCCGCCTGTAGAGGCCGAAGAGGCCGAACGTCACGACGACGAGGAACGGCACGGCCGAGCCCATCTCCCGGGCGAGGTCGCGGTGTGACTGGAGCTCCCAGTCGTCCCACTTCAGCCCGATGGAGAGATAGACCGCCGCGATGGCCGTCAGGAGGTCGACGAAGACGACGAAGAACCCGGACTTCAGCGCCGGGATCTCGTAGATCCGGAGCATCGTGCCCCGGCGGACGAAGGCGAGCTCGTCGTAGCCGAGCTTCGAGATGCCGACGATCGCGGCGACGAGGAGCGCGAACAGGAAGAGCGCCGAGCCGTGCTCCGTCATCGCGAGCGAGCCCAGGGCGACGAGGGCGAAGGCCACGGCCACGCCGTGCAGGAGGAACACGGCCCGGCGGTGGTTCAGGCCGAGGGCGAGGAGCCGGTGGTGGATGTGCCCCCGGTCCGCCTCCATCACGCCCTTCCCTCCCGGGTTCTCGATCCGGCCGATGACGCGGCGGACGATCGAGAGGATCGTGTCGGCGATCGGCACGCCCACGATGAGGACCGGGATCAGCACCGCGAGCCCCGCCGAGAGGAGCGCGTTTCCCCTGAGGCAGAGGCACGCGAGCGTGAAGCCCACCGAGCAGGCCCCGGAGTCGCCGAGGAAGATCGAGGCCGGGAAGAGGTTGTAGCGCAGGAAGCCGAGGAGAGCCCCGGCGAGCGCCAGCGGGATCACCGCGACCTCGACCCGGCCGGCGAGCAGGAAGACCCCCACGAGGCTGAACGAGGCGATGAGCCCGAGCCCGGCGGAAAGGCCGTCCAGCCCGTCGATCAGGTTGAAGGCGTTCGTGATGCCGACGATCCAGAGGAACGAGATCGGCACGGCCAGGGCGCCGACCTGGATCTCCGAGCCGAAGAGGTGGACCGACGGGTTGAGGACGAAGCCGTTCGCGACGACGAAGGCCGCGCCGAGGGCCTGCGCGGCGAGGCGGGCGAACGCGTTCAGCGGGCGGACGTCGTCGGCGAGGGAGGCCGCGAAGACCGGCAGGAGGCCCAGCGCCAGGGTCCGGAGGAACGTCGCCTCGGGGAGGCGCGGCACCGGCAGGACGCCCCAGAGCATTCCCGCGCAGACGGCCGCGAACGCCGCGACGACGGCGACTCCCCCGAGCCGCGGGATCGGGTGCGCGTGGACCTTCCGCTCGCCCGGGAGGTCCACCGCCCCCACCTTCAGGGCGAGCCGCTTGGTGAGCGGCGTCAGCGCCAGCGAGAGAA
>CAZNSS010000638.1:0-2751 GCA_964575465.1 uncultured Holophagales bacterium
CGGTCGGCGGCGTGCGTGGCGAGCGCCGCCCGGTCGATCGTGAAGCCGCCGGGGGGGCGCCGCAGGAAGAGGTTCTCGGCGAGCGTGAGACTCGGGACGAGCCCTTCCGTTCGCCGGTCGGCCGGGATGAACGCCCCTCCGGCGGCCCGGAACGCGAGCGGGTTCCCGGTGGCGACGGAGCGCCCGGCGAGCGAGAGCCGGCCGACCGCGGGCCTCACCCCCGCGATGGCGGCGCCGAGGAGGTCGGCTCCGTTCCCGTCGATCGCGAGGAGCGTCAGGGCCGTGCCTCTGCCGATCGCCAGGGAGACGGCGGGCCCGGCGGAGCCCTTCGGCGAGAAGGACTCGATTTCGAGGGCCGGCGGCGAGCCGTCGTCGCGGGGGGAGGGCACGAGCGCCACCGGGCGGGAGGTCGACTCCGCCCCGCCGAGGAGGAGCGCCGCCACTTCCCCGGCGGTGGTGGCGGCGGCGGATGTCTCGAGGAGCGTCCTGCCGCGCGAGAGGAGCGTCAGCCGGTCGGCGCCCTCGAAGACCTCGGCGAGGCGATGCGTGATCAGGACGACGGCGTGTCCGTCCTGCGCGCGGCGCCGGAGCGCGCGAAAGAGCGCGGCCGTCTCGTCCGGGGAGAGGACCGCCGTCGGCTCGTCGAGGATGAGGACGCGTGGGTCGATCTGGAGCGCCCCGGCGATCTCGATTCGCTGTCGCGTCCCCACGGGGAGGTCGACGACGAGGGCGTCCGGCGCCCCCAGGTCCAGCTCGAAGCCCCGGGCGAGGCGGTCGACCCTGGCGCGGCGGGCGCGTGCCGACTCGAACGCAGGGGCGAAGGGGTCGAGGAGGGAGAGGTTGTCGGCCACGCTCGCCGCTTCGACGAGAAGGTCGTGCTGCGGGACGAGGGCGACGCCGGCCCTCCGGGCCGCACGCGGGTCGGCGAACCGGACGAGCTCGCCGTCGCACCGGACCTCAGCGGCGTCGGGCTGGAGCAGCCCGGCGGCGATCCCGACGAGAGTCGACTTGCCGGCCCCGTTCTCGCCGAGGAGCGCGTGGATCTCGCCCGCGTGGACGCCGAGCCGTGCCCCGTCGAGGGCGACGACGGGGCCGAACGCCTTTCGGACGCCGCCGAGCTCGAGGGCGAGGGGGAGCGCGCTCACCGGGGGGGCGGGATTGCCCCCGCCTTCCTCAGAAGTTCCCCCGAGGCACGACGAGGGTCCCCGAGACGATCCGCTCCTTCGTCCGCTCGACCTCGTCCACGACCGGCGCGGGGACCCGGCCGAGGAGGGACGGGTTCCAGACGAACGAGATGGCGCCGCTTTTCAGGCCGTAGCGGATCGGCTGGCCGTCGAACCTCCCCTCCTTCACCGCGCGCGCCGCCTCGACGAACGCGCGTGGCAGGTCGATGACGGCCGAGGCGAGGACGCTCGGCGCGAGCGAGTTCTGGTCCCTGTTCGAACCGAACGCGTAGACGCCCCGCTCGGTCGCCGCGCTGAAGACGCCGAGCGCCGCCGCGTTCGCGTTGTGGAAGAGGAAGTCGTTCCCCTGGTCGATGAGCGCGAGGGAAGCGGTCTTCGCCCCCGCGACGTCCTCGAACGAGCCGGTGAAGACCGCGGTCGCTTTCGCGCCCGGGTTGCCGGCCACCAGACCCGCCTCGAACGCCAGGAACGTCGACCTGATCGACGGAAGCTCGACACCTCCGACCATCCCGGCCTTCGCGGTCTTCGACATCCGCCCCGCCACCAGCCCGCAGAGGTAGGTGGCCTGCTCCAGCTCGAAGACGAGAGGGGCCTGGTTCGTCGACGTCCTCGAGCCGGAAGTCGTGATGAAGACCGTGTTCGGGTAGTCCTTCGCGACGCGGGCCGCCGCGTCCTGGAACTCGAAGCCGTGGCCAAAGCAGAGGGAGTACCCGTCGGCGGCGTACGCGCGGAACTGCTCCTCGAACTCGGACGGAGTCCTGGCCTGGACGTGCGAGACCTTCGCGCCGAGCTCCTTCTCGATCGCCTTCAGCCCTTCGTAGGCGCCGGCGTTCCAGCCCGCGTCGGAGATGGGGCCGGGTGTCAGGAGGGCGACCCGGAAGCCGGCGGGCGCCTTCGGCGCCGCGGCCTTCCCGCAGGAGGGGAGCGTCGCGAGGAGGGAGGCCAGGAGCGAGGCGAGGAGAAGGCGCCGCATCGTCATCCGGCCGGAGTTTAGTCCGCTCAGACGACCGACCGGCCCCCGTCCACGGCGAGGACCTGCCCCGTGATCGACCGGTTCGCGGAGAGGAAGAGAGCCGCCGCGACGAGGTCGTCGACGGAGACCGGGCGCCCCAGCGGCGTCCTCGAGACCAGCCGGTCGACCTCGGCGACGGAGAGGTCGTCGGGCGGGAGGACGATGCCGGGGGCGACGGCATTCACCCGGACGGCGGGGCCGAGGGCGACCGCGAGGTTCCTCACGAGCGCCTCGACGGCAGCCTTCGAGGCGGCGTGCGGTACGTGTCGCGGCCAGGCCTTCGTCGCGGCGACGTCGGAGACGATGAGGATCGCCCCTTCCGACCTCGCGAGCGCCGGTGCCGCCGCCTGCGCGAGGAAGAAGGCGGCCCGCGGCCCGACCGTGAAGACGTCGTCCCAGTCCGCCTCGGAGACCTCCCCGACCGGTTTCTCGAGCCAGGGAGAGGCCGAGTGGACGAGGAGGTCGAGCCTCCCGAACCGGGCGAGGACGGACTCCACGAGCCGGCCCGGGGCGCCCGGCTCGCGAAGGTCGGCGGGAAACGTCGCGGCGTTCGAG
>CAZNSS010000639.1:0-2751 GCA_964575465.1 uncultured Holophagales bacterium
GTGGCCGACCTCCAGTACCGCGACGTCTTCGAGTTCGGGGTGGGGCACGGGGTTTCGGCGCGCGCGACCGTCGCGGAGCACGCCAGCTGCCGCGAGGTGGCGACGGAGTGGGTGCCGACGGCGGCCGTGGAGAAGGTGGAGCCGGCGCGAGTCGACGGCGTGGAGCTGGGGATGGAGACGCTCGCGGCGATGGGCGACGCCGAGGCGCTCGTCAGAGCGCTCGCGGCCTTCCCGGCGCGCTACGGGGAGTGGATCGCGCGGCAGCGGGAGACGAAGCTGGAGGGCCAGCGGGCGGAGGCGGCGACGATCCTCCTCGACGAGGCGAAGCACGCCTGCGGGCGGATCGAGCGGGGAATGGCGCTGCTGCGCGAGCCCGAGGTCTTCAAGGCATTCAGGGTCGCGAACCGCGCGATGGCGAAGGCGGCGCGGAGGCGGAGCGCGCGGGCGGCCGGGGTTGCGCCCGAGGCCGTGGAGGCGCCGAGGTGGCGCCCGTTCCAGCTCGCGTTCCTCCTGATGAACCTCGCCGGGATCGCCCGGCCCGGCGCGGACGACCGGAGCGCGGTGGACCTCCTTTTCTTCCCGACGGGCGGAGGGAAGACGGAGGCCTACCTCGGGCTCGCGGCGTTCACGATGGTGCTGAGGCGCCTCCGGAATCCGGGCCTCTCCTCGGCCGGGGTCGCCGTGCTCATGCGCTACACGCTGCGGCTCCTGACGCTCGACCAGCTCGGCCGCGTGGCCGCGCTCGTCTGCGCGCTCGAGCTCGAGCGCAGCGCCGACGAGGCGCTCGGCCCGTGGCCGTTCGAGGTGGGGCTCTGGGTGGGGCGCGCCGCGACGCCGAACCGGATGGGGGCGAGGGGCGACGACGACGAGACGACGGCGCGGACGAAGACGCTCCGCTACAAGCAGGACAGCAAGCGGTGGTCGCCGCCGATCCCGCTCGAGAGCTGCCCCTGGTGCGGGACGGCGTTCACGAAGGACTCCTTCTCGCTCCTGCCGAACGCCGATCGGCCGACGGACCTCCGGGTCGTCTGCGTCAACCGGAAGTGCGAGTTCCGGGGCGACCGGCCGCTGCCGATCCTGACGGTGGACGAGCCGATCTACGCTCGCCGCCCGGCGTTCCTGATCGCGACCGTCGACAAGTTCGCGAGCCTCCCGTGGGTGGGCGACGTCGGGCGATTGTTCGGGAAGGGGGAGAAGGAGCCGCTCCTGCCGCCGGAGCTGATCATCCAGGACGAGCTTCACCTCATCTCCGGGCCGCTCGGGACGATGGCGGGGCTCTACGAGATCGCCGTCGACCGGCTCGCCTCGCGTGAGGAGGCGGGGAAGCGGATCGGCCCGAAGGTGATCGCCTCGACGGCGACGATCCGCCGCGCGGAGGCGCAGGTGCGGGCGCTCTTCGGGCGGAGCGCGGTCTACGTCTTTCCGCCTCCGGGTCCGGACCGGCGGGATTCGTTCTTCGCGCGCACGGTTTCGCAATCCGAGAAGGAGCCGCGGACGTATGTCGGCCTCTCGGCGCAGGGGCGGAGCCTGAAGGTGCTGCTCCTCCGGACGTACCTCGCGCTCCTCGGCGCCTCGCAGCGGCTCTTTGCGGAGGCGGGCGGCGCCTCGCTCGGCGAGAAGAACCCCGCCGACCCGTACCTGACGCTCCTCGGCTACTTCTCGAGCCTCCGCGAGCTGGGCGGCACGCGGCGGATCGTGGAGGACGAGGTGGCGGCCCGCGCCGCGCGCTACGGCGAGAGGCGGCGCGTGGGCGATGCCGCCGGCGCGTTCCTCGACCGGGCGATCCAGCAGGAGGTCGTGGAGCTGACGTCGCGCGAGTCGACGGCGAAGGTGGCGCGCGCGAAGGAGCGGCTGGCGCTGCCGTTCACCCACGCGGAGCACGTGGACGTGGCCCTCGCCACGAACATGATCTCCGTCGGCCTCGACATCACGCGGCTCGGGCTGATGGTCGTCCTCGGACAGCCGAAGACGACGTCGGAGTACATCCAGGCGACGAGCCGCGTGGGGCGCGACGACGCGCGGCCCGGCCTCGTCGTGACCCTCCAGAACGTCCACCGCCCGCGCGACCGGTCGCACTTCGAGCGGTTCGGGGCGTACCACGCGTCGTTCTACCGGGCCGTCGAGGCGACGAGCGTGACGCCGTTCTCGGCGCGGGCGCTCGACCGCGGGGCCGCGGCCGTGGCCGTCTCCCTCGCGCGGCACGGCGTCCCGGTGCTGACACCAGCCGCGGGGGCGGGACAGATCGAGGCGGTGAGGAAGGACCTCGCCTTCGTCGCGGAAGAGATGGCGGAGCGGGCGATGCGGCACGACCCGCAGAAGGCGGCCGACGAGCTGGAGGCCCTCCGGAAGAGGGTCAAGAGCCTCGTGGACGACCTCCTCGACAGCTGGGTCGTCCTCGCGCACGAGAAGAAGGCGAACGACGTGAAGCTCGTTTACCAGGCGCGGGAGCGGGGCGGCCCGCCGAACGCGTTCCCGCTGCTGCGCGACCCGCTCGACCCGGAGCTCCCGTCGCTGCCGCCCGCCGCGCGGAAGTTCCGGGCGCAGCGGTCTATGCGCGACGTGGAACCGAGCGTCGGGCTCGTCCTCAGGAGGCTCGACAACGCGGACGTGGCGGACGCCGGGGAGGCCGAGCCGTGAAGAAGCGGCACCACGGAGAGATCCGCCGCAGCCAGCTCGTGAGGACGTTCGGGCCGGGGGCGATGGTCGACCTTCCGAACCACTCCGTCGTCGTGAGCGGGCTCGACTCCTGGT
>CAZNSS010000640.1:0-2748 GCA_964575465.1 uncultured Holophagales bacterium
ACGCGCCCCGCGGCGATGTCGGCCCTGAAGTAGTTCTCGCCGCGGATCGGGCCGCCGCCGAGGCGGCGCAGGAGCGCGAGCTGGCCGACGTGGGTGAGCGCGTCGGCGATCGGCCCCTGGAAGAGCTTCTCGGGCGGCGTGGCGAGGGGCGCCCCGGAGGCGAGGAAGGCGTCGAGCTTCGCGAGGCCGGCGTGGAAGCGAGCGGCTTCCTCGGCCCACGGGAGCGGCTTCGAGTCCGCCCACACCGGCTTCCCCTCGGCCATCGAGAGGGCCCAGTCGAGGAGGTCTCCGACGTGCGCGAGGATCTCGCCCGGCGTCTTCGTCGTCGGGCCGACCTTCAGCGCTTCGAAGCCTTCCGGCGCGCCGCGGGCCGCCTTGCCGCCGCGGTACGCGAGCGTGGCGACGGTGTGGCGGAGGAGGTCGCGAGCGGGGTCTCTTTCCATGGTTTCGTCCTCCCTGCGGGAAGGGCCGCGCCGGTCTCGCCCAGGAGGGCGTTGAGGTGGTGCCGGCCCCCGGCTTCCTGGCGCTTCGACCACTCCTCGAGCGCTTCCATCTCGTCCTCGAAGAAGGTGGCGATCCGCTCGGGGTCGGGGACGAGGCCGGCGTCCGTCCCGATGCCGACGACGACGTGCCCGTCGTAGCTGAAGATGGAGACGCCGAGGCCCATCCGGCCCGACTGCGGCACCCAGAACATCATGTCCTTCACGCGCCGCCCGGCGAACCAGACCGGGTGCCTCGGCCCGACGACGTTCGTCATCACGGCGGTCGACTTCGCGCCGAACATGTTCACGACGAGGTCGGCGACCTCGGCCGGCGCGAGGCCGAGGGCGTTCAGGATCTGGAACGCCACGAACGGCTCGGGCGTCTTCTTGATCGCGTCCATCCGCTTCTTGACGAGCCGGAGCCGCTCGGCGGGGTCCCCCTCGCCGATGGGGAGCGAGAGATAGATGAGGCCGAAGCGGTTGCCGAGCTCGTCGGCCTCGGAGAGCGGGCGGAGATTCACGGGAACCATGGCGTTGACGTCCTTCCCGTCGGGCTTGTCGCCGCGGAAGAGGAGGTAGCGCCGGAGGGCGCCGGTGACGGCAGTCAGGAGGACGTCGTTGACCGTCCCGCCGATCCGGCGGGAGATCGCCTTCACGTCGTCCACCGGGACCTGACGCGACCAGGCGGCCCGCTTCGCGACGCCGAGCGGGCCCTTGAAGACGGTCTTCGGGTCGGCCGGCCTCACGAGCATCCGCGCGAGGACGCCCGCCGCGTCGAGCGCGGTCTGGGCGACCTCGAGGACGTGCGAGGGGTGGAGGAGCGACTCGACGGTCTGCGCGGCGATCCGGTCCGCCGTCCGCCGCGTGTTCTCGACGAGCCGCTGGACCCCCTCGAAGAGCGACGTGATCCGGCTCTGGACCCCCTTCTCGTGCGGCGCCCGGGGCAGGAGCTTCGGAGGCGCGGCATCGGGGCCGGTGTCGGTCGAGCTGAGGAGAACGTGGACGAGGGCGATGCCGTCGCCGATGCAGTGGTGGATCCGGAGGAGGAGGACCGAGCCGCAGCCGTTGTTCTCGATGAGGTGCATCTGCCAGAGCGGCTTGGAGAAGTCGAGCGGCGTCGACATCAGGTCGCTGACGGTGTCCCGGAGGACCCCGGCGTCGCACGGCGCGGGAAGGGCGATCCGGTGGACGTGCGCGTCGAGGTTGAACTTCCGGTCCTCGACCCAGTACGCCGAGGCCCCCGACTGCCGCACCTTGTGCCGGAGGCGCGGGAAGCGGTCGACCATCCTGACCCTCAGGGTGTCCTTCAGGCGCGCCAGGTCCATCGGTTCGTCGAAGACGTAGAGCCCGGTCACCATCATCAGGTTCGCGGGGTCTTCCATGTGGAGCCAGGCCGTGTCGACGGGGGTCAGGGGGGTGCCGTCCACCACGTTGTCGCCCATGCGCAAATCGTAGCTCCCCGCGAGGCGGAAAGGTGGCGCAGAAACGCATCGCGCGGCGCCGGAGCGCCGCGCGACGGGGAGTCGTTCGATTCGGGGAGAGCTACTGTCCGACGGGCTCGTCGACCAGGTCCTCGACGTCGACCTCGGGGTCGGGCGGGAGCTTGTCGAGCTCGGCCTGGACGAGCGCCTTGTGGTGGACCTCGTCCGACTGGAGCTCCTCGAAGAGCGCCTTCACCTGCGGATCCTTGATGGAGGGAAGGGCGGCGGTGAAGTAGGCGTGCGCCTTGACCTCGGAGTCGAGGGCCACTTCGAGGGCCTTGCGGGGCGACATGAAAGCCCGCGCCTGGTCGTAGTCGGGGGCCTCGACGTCCCAGAGCATCGAGCGGCTCATCCGGACGGGGGCGTCGCCGAAGAGGGCCTTCCGGCGCTCGGCGATGTCGGATCCGTGCTTGGCCTCGTTCTGCGCCATGAAGCGGTAGAACTTCGCGGCGTCCGACGTGTGGTGGACCTCCATCTGGTCCGCGAACTCCTCGTAACGCTCCCGCGCCTCGTCCTCGATCATGATCGCGAGGTCGAGGGCGTCTCTCAGGTCGAGGCGGGCGAAATCGACGTTCTGGCTCATCTCACCACTCCCGGGGCCCCTGCGGCGGCCCCGCACGCGCGGATCTTAGCCCGCGGGCGCCGGCGGGGGAGGCGATTGACGAAACGGCGCGATGCGGCTAGATTCTCCCCCCCCACGGTGGGGCTGTAGCTCAGCTGGGAGAGCGCTAGAATCGCACTCTAGAGGTCGGGAGTTCGATCCTCCTCAGCTCCACCATTCAATC
>CAZNSS010000641.1:0-2744 GCA_964575465.1 uncultured Holophagales bacterium
AGAGCCCGAGGCCGAAGAGGAGGACGGCCAGGGCGAAGAGGGCTTCACTCATGCGGGGCCTCTTGATCTGAAAAGAAGGCGCCCGTCTCCGACCCCGACTGGTCGGGATAGCCGATGCCGTTACCTCCGGAGACGAATTCCACGACGCCTCCTCCCACGTTGGCTCGGACGGGCGACCGTCCTACCGCCGTGGTACCGGCGTAAAAAAGAGCGCAGAGACGGGCGTCTTTGGTGATCACGCCGCCGCTCCCGGGCCGAAGTGGCGCTCGACAAAGAGATCGCCGTTAAGCCGCTCCGCGATGGCTTCCGCGTGCTCCCGGGTGCGGAACCGGACGGCGGGTGCGGGCAGGCCGAGCGGGTCCTCGACGACGACGAGCTTGTTCTCTTCGCCCAGGACGACGTAGAAGCCGGGCCTCATGCGGCATCCTCATAGGAGCCGCTCCGGTTGGCACGCCGCATTCGCTTCTCTACGTGTTTCAGCATCACGAACCCGACGCACCGCCCCATCTCGTCGCCGGAGTCGTGCTTGCGGAGAACGCCTCCCCGGACGAGTAACTCGGGGGCCACGATGGATAGCCTCTGCGCAAGGCGTTCGTCAGAGTGCTTCCCGTCCACGGCCTTGATGAGATGAGACAGCCCCGCGAGGATGTAAGAGTCGAAGGCGCGATCGTCGCTAGGCCAGGCGGCCTTGGCGATGTTCAGGACGCGGGATAGTCTTTCCTTCCCGCCAGACCTCCAGATGCCGACAACCGTACCGATGCAGACGATCGAGTGCGACCCCTTCGTGTTCGTCAGGGAGAGCGTGAGTCCAGCCTCGCGCACGGTCTGGTGAATAGAGATGTACGGCTCTTGGTCCGCGCAGAGAAGGGCGTTGAAGACGGCTCGTGACGTCGGGGACTTACGCTGCGTGTTCAACTCCGCAAAGAGCGCCGCCTCCTCCTTCAGCGAAAGCCCGACATAGACCCACGCGAGGATCGTCTTGAGGAGAACCTTCTTCGCCGCCCCGACGCGGTGCTGGCCGTCGATGATCCAGAGCGTGCCGTCTTCGCGCAGCGAAACGACGATCGCGCAGGCCGCATCGCGGCGGAAGTTGCGTGCCAGGCCCCGCGCGCGTGACTCGCTGAACGGAGACTGGTATCGCGGATCGACGTTGAGTGCTGAGAGCTGCACCTCGATCGGTGTCTCCCACTTCGTTCCGGCAAGTGCGGCCGTCACCGCTGGGTGGTACAGACGGGATGCGGGTGTTTCGCTCACTTCTGGCTCCTCTCGCGGTCCCGCGCCAGCAGCACCGCGATCTTCCGCGCCATCGACTGCTTCGGGCACACGGCGACCGTGTCCCCGACCTTCGTGTCGACCACGTCGTACCAGCCGACGGGGCCGTGGATCGACGACATGACAGTGAAGGGCTTCACGGCCGCGCCTCGACCTCTGACGCCAGGTCGTCCATCCGCCGCTCTTCCTCCCGCCGCTTGACCGCGTCGCGGCAGGCGGTGGCGATCTTCCAGAGGTCGTCGATGTTCGCCTCGATGACGACGCGGGCTCCCCCGCCGACGATCGTGAGGAGGCAGGCGTCGGGGTTCTCGGCCAGCGGGACGACGCTCACGCGGTCGATCCGGCCGGGCTCGATGGAGACGGTGGCTTTGCCGTAGTGGCTCACGCCGCCCTCCTCGCCCCGTGGGGCACGACCGAGCGCGAGCCGCACGGGCACGCGCCGGAGTCGAGCAGGACGACGACGGTCCCGCAGTCCTCGCACCACGCCCGGGAGGTGTGCGCCGGGTGCCGGAGCGCGAGCGTCTCGTGCATCCGGACGACCTCGGAGCACGCCCGCTCGAAGACGCGCTCCTCGGTCGGGGTCGAGTTGACCCGGCGGCGGAAGAGGTTGAGAATCTGGTCGGTCAAGGTCCTCTCCTTTTCTGGCCCGTCGTGCAGCGGCGGGCCGATTCGTTTAGGGCTGGTGCCTGAGCGGCAGGCCGAGCCAGAGCGACACCAGCTCGGCCACCTCGTCGGGCGATTCGAGGAGCAGCCGGGACCGCAGGAGCGGCGCGCTCATCCGCTGCGATCCCTCGATCTGCTTCTCGGCCGAGTGCAGGCAGACGCCGGAGTGCCGCGCGAGGAACGCCTCCGAGCCGTACGTCATCGACGACTGGAGAACCCTGCGGAGCCGCTCCGTGTGCGCGTCGTTCACCGCGCACTCCCCCTCGCAATTCACCTTGCCAGCGTCGACGAGCGGGGCAACGGTAGAAGGCATGTTCACTTCCCGATCTCCACCACGCAGCCGGCGGGCGCCGGGGTCTCCGAGTTGGCATCGGAGCCCCGGCGGGTGTCGGCGGGCCGGTCGGCGGGAACAGCGGCGGGCGAGGCCGCGGTGAGGGCGTCGATCTGGCGAAGCGCACGCTCGAGGCGACGGTCGTGCTCGATCGCGACTTTGGAGTTGTCGGTGCAGTAGTACCAGTCGGGGCAGATCGCGAAGTCGGGGTGCATCAGGCGGCCCGCTCACGGAGCTGGCGGAGGATCGCGACCCGGCAGAACGCGACACGGTCGAGGCCCAGCTTCGCCCGCTCGCGCTCGAGGAGCGCATCGGCGTCGTCCGGCAGGTCGAGGAGGATCGGACGCCCCCACCCGGGGCGGCGGCCTTTCGTGGTTCGCTTTGACTTCGGCATAGGGACAACTTAGCGCAGCTAATCCACGATGTCAAGGGTTAGCGAAAATTATTTCGTCGCCCGTCTCCAGCGGGGCGCCTGACG
>CAZNSS010000642.1:0-2744 GCA_964575465.1 uncultured Holophagales bacterium
GAGGAGGAGGCGCACCGCGTCGGGTGCCTCGGCGCGGTGGGCCGAGAGGAAGAGGGCGAGGTGCGGCGCGAAGACCGACGTCCAGAAGGCGGCCGCGGCGAGTCGCGCCCCCCGGGCCGCCGCGGCCCCGGCCGCGTGCCGGAACGAGAGCGGGTCGAGGCCGTCGAGGATCGGGAGGACCTCGAGGTCGTCCGGGAAGGCCCCTTCGCCCCGGTCGGACTCGCCGGGGTAGAGGAACCGCGGGTACATCCGCGAGAAGGTGAGGACGAGCGGCGGCGCCCCGAGGCGGACCATCGCGCGCGCCAGCCTCACCGTCTGGTCGGCGATGCCGCTCCGCCAGGGAGGGACCGGGCCGAGGAGGACGACGTCCGTCACGCCCCTCTTCACCGCGCCAGGAGGAACGCCTTCAGGTACTCGGTCTCGGGGCAGTCGATCGAGACCGGGTGGTCGGGGCCGGCGCCCCGCCGCTCGACGATTCGTGCCGGGACCTTCGCGTCGAGCGAGGCGGCGAAGAGGACCTTCTGGAAGAGGTCGGAGGAGACGGGACCCGAGCAGGAGCACGCGAGGAGGAGACCGCCCGGCGCCAGGAGCTTCAGCGCGAGGCGGTTCACGTCCTTGTAGCCACGGCAGGCGCGGTCGACATCGAGCGTCTTCTTCGCGAAGGCGGGCGGGTCGGTGACGACGACGTCCCACGTCTCGCCGCGCGCCACCCGGGCGCGCAGGTCCTCGAAGACGTCGTCGGCGACCGTCTCGACCCGGTCGAGGGCCTGGCCGTTCGCGGAGTGGTTCTCGCGCGCGAGGGCGAGCGCCGGCTCGGAGACGTCGACGTGCGTCACGCGAGAGGCGCCGCCCGCGAGCGCCGCCACGCCGAACGCGCCCGAGTAGGAGAAGAGGTTCAGGACGCTCCTTCCGCCGGCGAGGCTACGGACGAGGTGGCGGTTCTCGCGCTGGTCGAGGAAGAAGCCGGTCTTCTGGCCTCCCGCGAGGTCCGCGAGGAAGGTGATTCCCCTCTCGCGGAAAGGGACGCGCCCCGGCGGCGGCGCCCCCGCGAGGAGCTCGTCGTCGAGCGGGAGCCCCTCGCCGTGGCGGCTCGGGAGGTCGTTGCGCTGGAGGATCGAGGCTCCCGGGAAGAGCGCCCCGAGGGCCGGCAGCCAGAGGGGTCTCGCCGCCTCCGTCCCGGCGGTCGTGGCCTGGAGGACGAGGACGTCCGCGTAGCGGTCGACGACGAGCCCGGGGAGGCCATCCCCTTCGGCGTGGACGAGGCGGTAGCCGTCGGTCTCCGGCGGAACGAATCGGTCGCGGAGCCGCGCCGCGGCCTCGACGCGCTCCCGAACGAGCTCCGCGTCGAGCGGACCCTCGTCGAATCGCCAGAGCCGCGCCGCGATGGACGAGCGGGGAGAGGAGAAGCCGCGGCCCAGGAATTCCCGCGACGCCGAGCGGATCTCGATCTCTTCCGCGGGGCCGGGCGGGCTCCCGGCCAGCGCCCGGGAGAAGACCCACGGGTGTCGGCGTCGGGCGGCGTCGTCGCGCCCGGGGCGGAGGGTGAGCGTCGTCGTCAAGCGGCTCGCGAGTTTAGGCGCGAGGAGCGTCGCGGTGTACGCTTTCGGCACGGATGGAGCTCGTCCTCGCCCTCCTCCTCGCGGCCTCGCTCGTCCTCCTCGCCTCCACCTGGAGCGCCCTCCGCACCGAGCGCGAGCGCCTCCGGAGGCTTCAGGACCGGGTCGCCGCGCGGCCGGAGAGGGTCCCGTCGGTGGTGGAGCGGATCTCGAGCCCGGAACCGATCCTCCCCTCGCGTGCCGAGGGCCAGACGGCCGGCCCCGCCCAGGAGCCCCTCCCGATCCGCGCACCGGCTCCGGCGCAGAACGCCCCGGTCGACCGCCTCGCCGCGGCCCTCGTCGCCCCCGCCGAGCGCCTCGCGGAATGCGTCGAAGCCTCCGGCCCGGCCCTCGCGGCAGCCGCAGAGAGGCTCCGGACTCCGATTCCTCCCCCCGCGCCCGTCCCCGACGTGGACGACGTCGCGCTCGCCGCGTCCGAGTCGGGGAGCGTCCAGAGGGCGCTCGCCACGGCGGAACAGATCTCCGACGAGCGCTCCCGCCTCGCGGACGACGTCCGCAGCCTCCGCGCCTCGCTCGGACGGGTGGCCGTCCTGGACGAAGGTCTCGGGCGAGGACTCGCCCAGCTCTCGCGCGCAGCGGACGGCCTCCTTCCCCTCGCTTCCTCCGTCTCCGGCCTCGCGGACCGGGCGAACCTCCTCGGGTTGAACATCTCGCTGCTGGCCACCCGCGCGGGAGAGACGGGAGCCCCCTTCGAGGAGGCGGCCACGGAGCTGAGGGGCCTCTTCGAGGAGGCCCGGCGACTCTCCCGGGAAATGTCCGAGGCCGCCCGCCACAACGACGCGGGCGCCCGCCGCGTGGCCTCCTTCGTCGAGGAGTCGGCAGGGACGGCCGCGGCGGGCGAGGAACGGGGCACGCGGGCCGCGGAGCGCCTGGGCGCGCTCGAACGCCTCTGCGGTGAGCTCGAGCGGTCGCTCGCGGAAGCCGTCCCCTCCGCCCGGAGCGCGTCCGAGAACGGGGACCTCCTCGCGCGGCGACTGGAGGCCGCCCGGTCCGCCCTCGACGCCCATCTCGGCCGGCTCGAACGCTCCTTCCTGAAGGAAAAGCTAGAGGACGCCAACGCCGAGATCCGCCGCAGCGCCGTCCGCGTCAGCGTGGACAAGGACATCGAGCTGGTGCCGGCGATCCTCG
>CAZNSS010000643.1:0-2741 GCA_964575465.1 uncultured Holophagales bacterium
TCGTCGCCCGGACGCTCCTCTCCCCCGGGGACGTCGTCGTCGTCGAGGAGCCGTCCTACTTCGGTGCCCTCGAGGCCTTCCGCTCCGCGCGGGTAAGACTCCTCGGCGTTCCCGCCGACGCCGACGGGATGCGGACCGACGTCCTCGAGGCGCTTCTCTCCCGCCAGCAGCCGCGTCTCATCTACACCCTCCCGACGTTCCAGAACCCGTCGGGCTGCGTCCTCTCCCTCCCGCGGCGACGCCACCTCCTCGAGCTGGCCTGGCGCCACCAGGTACCCGTCCTCGAGGACGACCCCTACTCCGACCTCCGCTACGAGGGGGAGGCGCTCCCCTCTCTCAAGGCGCTCGACCCCCACGGCCACGTCATCCACCTGAGCTCGTTCTCGAAGATCCTCTTCCCGGGGCTGCGCCTCGGGTGGATCGCGGCCCCGAGGCCGCTCGCCCGCCAGCTCGCGCTCGTGAAGCAGACGGTCGACCTCCACTCGGGGACGCTCGGGCAGTGGATCGTCGAGGGGTTCCTCTCGGGAGGACTCCTCGCGAAGCACCTGGAGAAGACGCGCGCGGCCTACGCGCGCCGGCGCGACGTCCTCCTCGAGGCCCTCGAGGCGGAGGCGCTCCCCGGGTTCACCTGGAACCGGCCCGAGGGAGGCTTCTACGTCTGGTGCCGGCTCCCCGACGACGTCGCTCCTTCCCGGCTCCTCGCCCAGGCCGCGGCCGAGCGGGTCGCCTTCCTTCCCGGCGGAGCTTCCTTCGTCGAGGAGCCGCCCATGAACACGATCCGCCTGAACTTCACCTTCGCCCCGGAAGAGCAGCTCCGGGAGGGCGCCCGACGGCTCGGGCGGGCCCTCCGCGCCGCGCAGGCGGAGCCGCGCCGGGGAAACCACGCGGTGGTGGGAACACCTCCCATCGTCTGACGATCGCCGCCGGGGCTTCGGCCGCCGGCGGAAGGGGGACACGATGACGACCCGCTTCGCGAAACGGATGGACGTCCTCAAGGCGTCCGAGATCCGGGAGATCCTCAAGGTCACGCAGAGGCCCGAGGTGATCTCCTTCGCCGGAGGGCTCCCGGCACCGGAGCTCTTCCCGGTGAAGACCCTCGCCGCGGCGACGCAGAAGGTCTTCGAGGAGGAGGGGATGAAGGCCCTCCAGTACTCGACGACCGAGGGGCACCCCCCGCTCCGCAGGAAGATCGCCGAGCGGATGAAGGCGACGTGGGACGCCCACGTGACGCCGGAGCAGGTTCTCGTCACCTCGGGCTCCCAGCAGGGTCTCGACCTGACGGGCAAGCTCCTCCTCGACGAGGGAGACGTCGTCCTCTGCGAGAGCCCGACGTACCTCGGCGCGCTCTCCGCGTGGAACGTCATGCGTCCCCGCTGGGTCGAGGTGGCGACGGACGACGACGGGATGGACCCGGTCGCCCTCGAGGAGCAGCTGCGTCACCACCCGGGCACGAAGGCGATCTACGTCATCCCGAACTTCCAGAACCCCTCGGGCCGCACCTGGTCGCTCGAGCGCCGCAAGCGGTTCATGGAGGTCGTCGAGCGGCACGAGGTCTGGGTCGTGGAGGACAACCCTTACGGCGAGCTCCGCCTCGAGGGGGACCCCCTCCCGTCTCTGAAGTCGTTCGACCGGAAGGGGCTCGTCATCGCCCTCGGCACCTTCTCGAAGGTCTTCTGCCCCGGCCTGCGCATCGCCTGGATCGCCGCCGAGGCCCCGGTCCTCGAGAAGCTCGTCATCCTCAAGCAGGGGGCCGACCTGCAGACCTCGACGCTCGGCCAGCTCCAGGTCAACCGCTACCTCGAGGAGAACGACCTCGACGCCGACATCGCGCGGATCCTCCCCGTCTACCGCGAACGGCGCGACGCGATGCTCGCGGCGCTCGACGCGGAGATGCCCGCCGGCGTCCGCTGGACGCGCCCCGCGGGCGGCCTCTTCCTCTGGATGACCCTCCCCGAGAACCTGAACGCCCGGACGCTCCTCGACGAGTGCGTGCGGCAGAACGTCGCCTTCGTCCCGGGCGGCGCCTTCTTCCCGAACGGAGACCACGAGAACACGCTCCGCCTGAACTACTCGAACATGCCGGTGCCGAGGATCCAGGAAGGGATCCGGCGCCTCGGCGCCGCGATCCGCGAGGAGGTCCGCCGGCCGACCGTGATGGACGAGGTCCCTGCCACTCCCTGAAGGGGCGTCCCCGGCGATGCCGCGTTCGTCGCCATCCCCGCGCCGCAGCGCCGGCGCCGGAGGGACCATGCGCCGATTCCTGATGCGGGTGGTCCGGCTCGCCGCCGGGATCGTCATCGCCCTCGCCACGCTCGTCGTCGTCCGGGCGTTCGACTCCCGCAAGGTGGGCCCGCTGAAACCCTGGCACACGGTCGTCCCCGCGTCCGAGCTCCGCGCCGACGAGCTCGTCGAGGGGTTCTCGATGTCGCACTACCTCGCGCGCGAGGACGTCGTCCTGCGCGAGGTGAGGACGCGCGTCGAGGCGGTGCTGGAGCCCGGGGACCGCGAGGCCGCGAACCGCTACTGGCCCGAGGGGCCGCTCTCGCCGTCGCGACTCCCGAAGGACTGGAACCGCACGTTCGAGCTCGTCCCGGAGCGGATCCGCGGAGGAGTCCTCCTCGTCCACGGCCTCACCGACGCGCCGTACTCGATGCGGCGCCTCGCCGAGACCTACCGCGACCTCGGCTACTACGCCCTCGCGCTCCGTATGCCGGGGCACGGCACCGTCCCGGCCGCCCTCA
>CAZNSS010000644.1:0-2740 GCA_964575465.1 uncultured Holophagales bacterium
CTCTCGCTCGTCTCGCGCGACCCCGACGGCCTCCCGAAGCTGATCCGGGCCTTCTACGCCTCCCCGTGGTTCGACGCGCCGGTCCCGGTCTCCGAGATCGGGGGGGAGGCCGGGAGCGTCGAGGGCCGGTCCCTCGTGGTCGAGGTCCTCTACACGGACCGGGAGGCGAGGCCGTGAACGGCACGGCGTCGGCCTTCCGCGACCGGAAGGTCCTCTTCGCGGTCCTCCTCGTCCTCCTCGCGGTGGACGTCGCGGTCCTCGTTTCGTACCGCACCTTCTACGGCGTGCGCCTTCGCGCGCTCGTCGCCGAGCAGGACGCCCTCGTGAAGCGGCGCGACGAGGTCCGCCGGGCGGCGGCGGCGGCGGCGGCCTCCGAGCGAAAGCTCTTCGAGACGCAGGAGACGCTCACGACGTTCTTCGGCGAGACCCTCGGCAAGCGCGAGGAGCGGATCGCGCCGCTCCTCGAGGAGATCTACGCGACGACGCGGGAGTCAGGCCTCCGGCCTGACTCCATCTCCTACGCCTCCGTGGACGAGCCGGGGACCGACGCCCTGACGATGACCTTCGCGGTCGCCGGCCCCTACCGCGACGTCAAGCGGCTCCTGGCGGCCCTGGAGCAGTCGAAGCGCTTCCTCGTCGTCGAGCGGCTCGCGCTCTCCGGGGGGGCGGAGGCCGACCCCGAAGCGGTGAAAGTCGGCCTCACCGTCACGAACTACTTCCGGCCGGGCTCCCTCCGCCCGATCCGGAAGGTGCGCGACACGGGGGGCGCCTCCGCCGCCCGCCCGGGCGCCGCCGCGAAGGCGGGAAGGGCTGCGCGATGAGCCCGGTCCTCCCGCGAAAGGGTCTCCTCTCCCTCCTCGGCCTCCTCGCCGTGATCGGCGCCATCCGGTTCTGGCCGGAGGGCGAGACCACGCCCGCTCCCGCGCGTCCGGCCGGGACCGGGCCGGTTCCCCGTCCCGGCGGCACGCCCGCGACGCCCTCCGAGATCCCCCCGCTCGCGCTCGGGCAGGGGCGGGGCGAGATCGGCGGCGCCGTCGTGAGGAACGTCTTCGCCTTCCACGTGCCACCCACGGCGACGCCGAAGCCGCTTCCGCCGACGCCGACGCCGTTCCCCGTGCCCGGCTCGGGCCAGTTCATCGGGCCGCGCCTCCCGACGCCGACGGCGGCTCCGACGCCGATCGTCCCCCCGGCGATCCCGTACCGCGCCCTCGGCGTCTTCGGACCGCGCGAGCGGCCGATCGTCACGTTCGAGGAAGGAGCGCGCCTCATCAACGCCCGCGAGGGCGACGTCCTCGACGGCCGCTTCATCCTCCGGCGCGTCGGCCGCGAGTCGGTCGACTTCGCCTTCGTCGGGCTGCCGCCCGAGATCACCCGGCGGATCCCCGTCCTCCCGCCGGACGCCCTGCGCTGAAGGAACTGCGATGACTCTTCGACGACCGCGACCGCCCCGGGCCCTCCTCCTCGCCTCAGTCCTCGGCCTGGTCCTGGCCGCTTCCGGCTGCGCTTCCGAGCGCGCGTTCAAGGAGGCGCAGGAACACGAGCAGATGAGGCACTGGGACCTCGCCGTCATGGCCTACGAGAAGGCGGTGTCGCTCGACCCGGTCAGCAAGAAGTACGAGGTGGCCCTCTTCCGCGCGCGCCTGCAGGCCTCGCAGACCCACCTCGGGCGCGGGCGTCTCCACCGCAACGCCGGGCAGCTCGACCTGGCCCAGGTGGAGCTCGAGCAGAGCGTCGCGCTCGACCCGACGAACGACGTCGCCCTCCAGGAGCTGAAGAAGGTCCACGAGGAGATCGAGGCGCGCCGGGTCGAGGCGGAGGGCGGCTCGCGGACGGAGAAGGCGAAGGCGAAGGCCCGCGGCCGGAAGGCCGCTCCCCCGATGCTGAACCCCGCCTCCGACAAGCCGATCGACGTCGCGTTTCCGCCCGACACGCCGATCAAGAAGATCTACCAGGCCCTCTGCGCCGCGTCGGGGATCAACGTGATCTTCGACCCGCAGCTGAAGGACGACAAGTTCACGATCGACCTCAGGAACCTGACCTTCCAGAAGGCCCTCGAGACGACGATGCGGCAGGCGGGGCACTTCTACAAGGTCATCGACGAGAAGACGATCCTCGTCGCGCAGGACACGCAGCAGAACCGCAAGGAGTACGAGGACCAGGTCGTGAGGACGTTCTTCCTCTCGAACGGGGACGTCAAGGACGTCTCCACGATGGTGAGGAGCCTCCTCGACCTGCGGCGGATGGCGACGGTCGCCCAGCTGAACGCGATCGTCATCCGCGACACGGCCGACAAGGTCGCCGTGGCCGAGCGGCTCATCGAGGTGAACGACAAGGCGAAGGCCGAGGTCGTCCTCGACGTCGAGCTGCTGCAGCTGAGCACCAAGAAGCTCCTCGACCTCGGGGTGGCGCTCTCGAGCTACAGCATCACCGGGTCGTACAACGGCACGACGTCGGGCGGCTCGGGCGGGACGACGACGGCGACGCTCCCCTGGGACGAGCTGCTCAAGCTCTCCCTGTCCGACTTCAACTTCACGGTCCCCTCGATCATCATCAACTTCATCAAGACGAACACCGAGGCGGAGGTCCTGGCCCAGCCGCAGCTGCGGATCGCCGAGGGGGAGAAGGCGCAGCTCGTCATCGGCAACCGCGTCCCCATCCCCGTGACGACGATCAACACGCAGCAGGCGATCGGGCAGGTCGGCGTCGTCCCGGTCACGTCGTTCCAGTACCAGGACGTCGG
>CAZNSS010000645.1:0-2722 GCA_964575465.1 uncultured Holophagales bacterium
CCGCGGGTCACGTTGTAGATCTCGACCCGCTCGTACGGGAGGATCCCGGCGGCCGTGAGGAGGTCGCGGTCGATGGTGACCGACCCCTCGTAGTCGAGGTGGGCCCGGGTGACGGTGGCGCGGTGGATCTTGGCCTTGAGCATCGTGAGCTTCACGGTCACCCTCCGAAGACGACGTTGTCGATGAGGCGGGTGCGGCCGAGCTTCACGGCCGCGGCGAGGAGGACGGGGCGGTCGATCTTCTCGACGGGCCGCATCGTGGCGGCGTCGACGAGGTCGACGGAGTCGAGGGTGAGAAGGGGCTCGGTCTCGAGGGCGAGGCGGAGCGACTTGAGCACCTTCTCCGGCTTCTTCTCCCCGAGCTCGTGGACGAGCTGGGCGACGAGGAGGGCGCGGAAGAGGGCGGGCGCGGCCTTCCGCTCCTCCGGGGAGAGGTAGGCGTTGCGGGAGGACATCGCGAGGCCGTCGCTCTCGCGGACCGTCGGCGCGACGAGGACCTCCACCGGGAGACCGAGGTCCTTCACGAGGCGCATGACGACGGCGCACTGCTGGGCGTCCTTCTGCCCGAAGACGGCGACGTCGGGGAGGACGAGGCCGAGGAGACGCGCGACGACCGTCGCGACGCCGTCGAAGTGCCCGGGGCGGCGGGCCCCTTCCATCCCCTCGGAGACGCCGGCGACGTGAACCGTCGTCGCGAAGCCGGCGGGGTACATCTCGTCGACGGCCGGCGCGAAGAGGAGGTCGACGCCCTCCTCGCGGAGCTTCTCGGCGTCGGCTTCGAGGTCGCGCGGGTACCGTTCGAAGTCCTCGCCCGGCCCGAACTGCTTCGGGTTGACGAAGACGGAGACGACGACCCTTCCCGCGTTCCTCCGCGCGTGGCCGACGAGAGCGAGGTGCCCGGCGTGGAGAGCCCCCATCGTCGGGACGAAGCCGACGCGCTGCCCTCTCTCGCGGAATCCGGCCACCGCGTTCCGGAGATCGGAGACCTTCGTGACCGTCTTCACCGGCCCGCCGCTCCCGCGGCGTAGAGCGCGACCGGCTCCTCGGGCCCGGTGGCGAACGACTCGGCCTCCGACGGGAACGCGCCGCTCCGCACGTCGGCGACGTACTCGCCCGCGGCCTTCTGGACGAGCGCTCCGACGTCGGCGTAGCGGCGGACGAAGCGGGGCACGCGCGCCCCCGGCGCCGTGAGGCCGACGAGGTCGTGCAAGACGAGGATCTGCCCGTCGCAGCCCGCGCCCGCGCCGATGCCGATCGTCGGGACGGGAATCGACTCCGTGATCCGCGCGGCGACTTCCGCCGGCACGCACTCGAGGACGAGCGCGAAGATCCCTGCGTCGACGAGCCTCCTGGCCTCTTCGAGAAGGCGGCCCGCCTCGGTGGCGCGCCGCCCCTGGACCTTCCAGCCGCCGAGCACGTTCACCGACTGCGGCGTCAGGCCGAGGTGCCCCATCACCGGGATCTCGGCCGAGAGGATCGCCTTCACCATCGGGAGGCGGCCCGAGCCCCCCTCCAGCTTCACGGCGCGGCACCCCCCCTCGACGACGAAGCGGGCCGCGTTGCGCACGGCCTCTTCCGGGGTCGTGTGGTAGGTGAGCCAGGGGAGGTCGCCGACGACGAGCGCCCGTTTCGCCGCGCCCGAGACGGCCTTCGCGTGGGCGACCATCCTCTCGAGCGAGGCGCCGAGGGTGTCGGCCGCACCGTAGACGACCATCTCGATCGAGTCGCCCACGAGGAGGAGGTCGACTCCCGCCGCGTCGAGGAGCGCCGCCGTCGGGGCGTCGTAGGCGGTGAGGGCGGCGATCTTCCGGCGCCCCTTGAGGGCGCGGAGGGAGGGCGCGGTCAGCCTCGCCTTCGTCTTCTCCGGCATCTCGGGACCCTGGGCTCCCGGTGCGGGGCTCGTCGTCGCGTCCGTCGTCATGGCAACCTCCCGCACGGGAGGCGACGAGCGGAGCGGGAGCCCGCGCGCGCGGCGAATCGGGAGAGCGTTTCTCTCGGCGGGGGTCGGCCGTCCCTTTCAGGATCGTCCGCTTCGCCGGGTCCGGCCCTTCTCGCGCCTTCCGTGTCCGCCGTCGCGGTCCCTAGCGGGATCCGCGCGGCACGTAGAACTGGGTTCCGCGGAACGGCCGGGTCACCTGGCGGATCAGGTCTTCCAGGTCATCCTTCCGTTTCACGAAGTCGATCTGGTTCGTGTCCACCACGAGGAGAGGGGTCTCCCGGTAGTGGTGGAAGAAGTAATTGTAGGCCTCGGTCAGCTGCTTGAGGTAGTCGCCCGTGATCGACTTCTCGAACGCGCGGCCGCGCTGCCTGATCCGCGCGAGGCACGTCTCGACGCTCGCCGTCAGGTGGATGACGAGGTCGGGCTTCGGGAGCGACTCGGAGAGCGGGCCCCAGACCTTCTCGTAGATCCGCATCTCCTCGTCGGAGAGCGTCAGGTTCGCGAAGATCTTGTCCTTCGCGAACGTGTAGTCCGCGATGACGAGCTCCTTGAAGAGGTCCATCTGCGCGATCTCCTGCTGCTGGCCGAAGCGCGAGAGCAGGAAGTAGATCTGCGTCTGGAAGGCCGCCCCCTTCCGCCCCTCGTAGAAATCGGGGAGGAACGGGTTCTTGACGTCCTCGAGGACCTGCGTGCCGGAGAAGCGCTTGGCGAGGAGGCCCGCGAGCGAGGTCTTCCCCACTCCGATCGGTCCCTCGATCGCGATGTGGCGCAGCGGGAACTTTTC
>CAZNSS010000646.1:0-2719 GCA_964575465.1 uncultured Holophagales bacterium
CCATCGAGGTGACCTTCGCGACGCAGGTGTGCCCCTTCGTCCAGAGCACCGCGGCTTCCCCGAGGAGCGTGCGGATCGTGCCTCCGTCGTTCCGCTTACGGTAGATCGTGAGGAAGTCCCCGGGGTAGAGGCCTTCTTCCTCGCCGAGGTCCAGGAAGACGACGCTGTCCGTGCCGACGGGCGTGGCGCGGTCCTTCACCGCGATGATCTGCCCCGCGACCTTCCCGGACGGGCGGTCGCACTGCGTCAGGGGAGCGCTCGCGCGAACGAGGGGGATCGGGATCGGCTCGAACGGGATCAGGAGGTCACCGATGTAGGCCGGCTCGCACGACTCGGTGAACTCGAGGATCGCCGTCGTCTCCTGGACGCAGACGACCTTCACCCGGCCGGGCGTCGTGTAGAAGCGCCCGACGACATCGCTGATCGAGCCCGCCTTGTAGACCTGGTGCGCCGGGCGGATCACCCAGAACACCTGGCCGGCCATGAGACCTTCCCGGGCTCCGACGTCCGAGTAGACGACGTCGCCGAGGGCGAGCATGTCGCGGCTGTCCTCGTACTCGGCGGAGACGATCCGTCCGGTGACCGGCTCCTTCTCCGAGCCGATCCAGCCGGCGCAGTAGACGTCGTCCTCCCAGCCGACCGGGAAGGGCGCCGTCGACGAGAGCCTCTCGGCCGGCGCCTCCTCGATCGCCGCGGGGGGCGGGACGACCTCCTGCGGCACGGGAACCGGGGCGGCCTCCGGGAGCCGACCTCGGTCGGCTCCGGCAACCGGGAGCGAAACGACGGCGGCGAGAAGGACCATCGCGGGGACGAGGAACGCGCGCTTCACGGCTCCGACCTCCTCGAGGACGCCGCGGTGCAACCGCGCCCGACGGCCTCGGCTCGATTCTTCCGGACTTTCCACGCTAAGTTACCGCAATGGCGGCGTTTCTCAAAGCCCCGCGGATGCGGTGGTCGCCGCCGGGGGCTCCTGGAGCTTCGGAATCTTCCTCAGGTAGCGGCTTTCCGGGTAGTCCCTCCTGAGGCGTTCGAAGAAAGCCCGGGCGTCCGCGTCCCGGCCGAGGAGACGATCCGTCTGGCCGGCCCAGTAGAGCGCCTTCTCCATGGAGGAATACTCCGGGAAGGACGCGAAGAGTCCCGCGAAGCGGCCCCGGGCCGCTTCCCAGGCCCCCCTCTTGAAGTAGTAGTGGGCGACGAGGAACTCGTGCTCGGCGAGGAGGTCGAGGATCGCCTTGTACCGCGCGCGTGCCTCGGTGGCGTAAGGCGACCCGGGGTAATTCTGGAGCAGCTCCCGGTAGCTCTGTGCGGCCAGCCGGGTGTTCGCCTGGTCGCGGTCGGGCTTCTCGGCCTGGCGGTCGGAGACCTGCGCGAGGCGGAAGAGGGCGTAGTCGGAGCGCGGGTGGGAAGGGTACCGGCTCCGGAAGTCCTTGAAGCGCCCCTGCGCCTCGACGTAGCCGAGCGGGGTCTTCTCCTCGAAGAAGGAGTCCGCCAGCCGCAGCGCCGCCTGCTTGCCGAGGGGGTCGTTCGCGTAGTTCTCGGCCACGAAGCGCAGGTACTGGCGCCCCTGCTCGTATTTCTTCTTCGAGACCAGGGCGTCGCCCCGGGCGTAGGCCTCCTCCTTCGACATCGTCAGGAGCTCCCTCGTCACGCTCGAGGGGTCGGAGGACTTGCAGGCCGCGCTGCCGAGGACGGCGAGGGCGAGCAGCGTCGCGGCGGTCGTTCGGTGGGATCGGTGGATCATCTGTTTCTCCGGACTCAGCCCGGCACGGGCTCGGGCGAGGCGACGACGAAGGAGAGAGTGTCCCTGAGGCCGACCGGGGCGCCCGCGAGGGGGAACTGCCGGAGGATCGTCCCGGCGGCGGCCCCCTCGTAGGTTTGCGCCTTGACCCCTCCGAGACGAAAGCCGCGCGCTTCGAAGGCCAGGCGAACGCGCTCGAAATCTCGGCCGATCAGGTCGGGCATGACGTAGAGGATGTCGCCGGCGCCCCGGTTGACGAGGACGTCGACGGGCGCGTCGGGCTCGGCGCTGGCCCCCGGGACGACTCCCTGGGCCACCACCCCGGGCGGCCCGGGCATCCGAACGGACGAGACGACCCCCTCGGCGAGCCCCTGGCGCGCCAGCGCGAGGGCCGCCGTTCGGGGTGTCAGGCCGGCCAGGTCGGGGGTCCGGACGATTTCGGGGCCAAGGGAGAGGAAGACGCGGAGGTCCTGCCCGGCCTTCACCGTCATTCCGGCGGCGGGGCTCTGGTTACGGATCCGGTGGACCGGGATCTCGCCGTCGAAGGCCTCCTGGGAACGGTCGACGACGACGCGGAGCCCCCGCTCGGCGGCCAGGGCCGTCGCCTCGTCCACCGACTTCCCGGTCAGGTCCGGGACCTCCTCGGCCTTTCCGAGGACGAACCGGGAAAACGAGATCCACGCCGCCACGCCGAGGATCCCGGCGAGGAGGAAGGCGTAGAGGATGCGTGCCAGAACGCCACCCATTCGCGCGGACTTTAGCAGGGGGCGTGCCTTGACCCGGACGGACCCGCCGGAGAGACTCCCTCTCGATGCCAGAGCACGCCCGTGGACACAGGCCGGCCGGGCCGGCGGCCCGGCCGGCCCTCCCGCTCTCGCGGGCGGACCTCCACGTCCACACGAACGCCTCGATCTTCAAGTACTTCAAGGCGGCGAACAGCCACGACTCCTACAACGACCCGGAGGAGGTCTACCGGCTCGC
>CAZNSS010000647.1:0-2718 GCA_964575465.1 uncultured Holophagales bacterium
CGCGAGGGCGCGCCCGCCCCGGAGCGTCGCGAACGAGGCCGCGCAGCCGGCCGAGTCCCAGGCGTCCGCCTCGACCTGCGTCAGGCCATGGTCGGAGGCGCGGCACCCCGCCTCGTGGAACGCCGCGTGACGCCGGTCGAGCGCCTCGAGAAAGGCCTGCCACGTCCCGGCCGCGAGCCCCGCGGCCTCCTCCAGCCGGCCGACCCACCCGTTCCAGGCGCGCGGATCGTCGAAGGCGCCCGCCCTGTCGGGCCGGAACGTCGGGAGGACCACCGTGTCCGGGTCCCGGCGTTTCGCCAGCTCGGCGTGGAACGCGAGATCGTCGACCGGGTCGTCGGTCGTGCAGACGGTGGCCACCCGGAACTGCCGGAGGAGCCCCTGCGTCGTGAAGCCCGGCTCCGCGAGCTTCGCGTTCGTCCTCTCCCAGACCTCCGGCGCGGTCCGCTCGTCGAGGAGGAGGTCGATCCCGAACGGGCGCTTCAGCTCCATGTGGGTCCAGTGGTAGAGCGGGTTCCGGAGCGTCGCCGGCACGGTCCGCGCGAACGCGTCGAACTTCTCGCGGTCCGTCGCGTCGCCCGTGCAGAACCGCTCCGGGACCCCGTTCGTCCTCATCGCCCGCCACTTGTAGTGGTCTCCCTTCAGCCAGATCTCCGTGACCGTCGCGAAGCGGTGGTCCGTGGCGATCTCGGAGACGGGGAGGTGACAGTGGTAGTCGACGACGGGCAGGTCGCGTGCGAAGCCGTGGTAGAGCTCGGACGCGACGTCGGACGTGAGGAGGAAGTCGTCGTGGATGAACGGCCCCATGGGATCTCCTCTTCCGGGCCTCGCCCGGAACGCTCCCGGATCAGTCGCGCCAGGCGGCGCCGCCGGGGAACTCGAACGTGTCGAGCGACTCGGGCCTGATGGCGATGCTCGTCCCTGGAGCTTCCGGCGCGAGGTACCGCGCCCGCCGGACGACGCACGGGTCGACGAAATGCTCGTGCAGGTGGTCCACGTACTCGCAGACGCGGTTCTCGCCCGTGCCGGCGAGGGCGACGGCGTCGAAGAACGAGAGGTGCTGCACGTACTCGCAGAGGCCGACCCCGCCGCCGTGCGGGCAGACGGGGACGCCGAACTTCGCGGCCATCAGGAGGACGACGAGCGCCTCCGAGATCCCCGCCATCCGGCAGGCGTCGACCTGGAGGAACGAGAGGGCCCGCGCCTTCAGGAGCTGCTTGAAGACGACCCGGTTCTGGCAGACCTCCCCCGTGGCGACCCCGACCGGCGCCACGGCCCGAGCGATCTCGGCGTGCCCGAGGACGTCGTCGGGGCTCGTCGGCTCCTCGATCCAGTACGGGTCGAAGCGGGCCAGCGCCTTCACCTGCCGGATCGCCTCCGGCACGTCCCAGCACTGGTTCGCGTCGAGCATGAGCCGCCGCGCAGGACCGATCTCCTCTCTCACGAGCGCCGTCCTCCGGAGGTTCTCCTCGAGATCCGTCCCGACCTTGACCTTGAAGGCCGTCCACCCGTCCGCGACCGCCTCGCGGCAGAGCCGGCGGACCTTCTCGTCGGTGTAGCCGAGCCAGCCCGTGGAGGTCGTGTAGGCCGGGAACCCGTCCCGGAGGAGCGCTTCCTCGCGGGCCTCCCTGCCGGGAGCCCTCTCGCGGAGGAGACCGACCGCCTCGCCGGGCGTCAGCGCGTCGGTCACGTACGAGAAGTCGAGCGCGGCGACGAGCTCCTCGACGGGCAGGTCGACGAGGAGCCTCCAGAGGGGCTTGCCGGCCCGGCGGGCGTGGAGGTCCCACGCGGCGTTCACGAGCGCCGCCGTCGACATCTGCAGGATCCCCTTCTCCGGGCCGAGCCAGCGGAGCTGCGAGTCGGTCGTCAGGTCGCGGACGAGGCCGTGCATCCCCTCCGGCAGGGGGTCGAGACGCCGCCCCTCGACGTGCCGCGCCAGGGCGCTGACCGCGGCCACGCAGAGCTCGTTCCCGCGCCCGTTCGTGAAGGTGAGGCCGTGCCCCTCGAGCCCGTCGTCCGACCGGAGCGTCACGTAGGTGGCGGAGTAGTCGCCCTGGTTGAGGGCGTCCGAGCCATCCCCCTGGCGCGAGGTCGGGAAGCGGACGTCCCGGACGGCGACGCTCTCGACCCTCAACTGAGCACCCCGGAAGCGAGGAAGCCGCCGTCGACGACGATCACTTCCCCGTTGATGAAGCTCGCGGCCTCCGAGGCGAGGAGGACGCACGCGCCCTGCACTTCCTCGATCCTCCCGTAGCGCCGCAGAGGGGTCCTCGCGACGAGCTCGCGCCCCCTCTCCGTCCCGTCGAGGAGCGCATGGTTCAGCGACGTCCGGAAGACGCCCGGAGCGATCGCGTTCACGTTCACGCCGCGCGGCCCCCACTCGATGGCGAGCGACTTCGTGAGGGCGACGACGGCCGCCTTGCTCGCGTTGTAGGCCGCCACCTCGAAGAGGGCCACGAACGACGCGAGGGAGGCGACGTTCACGATCCTCCCGCTCCCCCGCTCGAGCATGTGGCGCCCGAAGACCTGGCAGGCGCGCAGCGTCCCGGTCAGGTTCGTGTCGAGGATCCGGCTCCACTCCGCCTCCCCGACGTCGAGCGTCGGCGTCCTCGCGGTGCAGGCGGCGCAGTTCACGAGCACGTCGACCCGGCCGAAGGCCGAGAGGCACGCCCCGAGGGCCGCCTCGAGGGAGGCGCGGTCGGTGACGTCGGCCGTGACGCG
>CAZNSS010000648.1:0-2714 GCA_964575465.1 uncultured Holophagales bacterium
AGCGTGGAGTTCGCGTCGGGGTAGATCGCCTTCCCCTTCGACTTCCGGAGCGCCTCGAGGGCCGAGAGGTAGCGCGGGCGCCAGACGAGGAGCGCGCCCCCCGTCTCCTTCCGGGCGGCGCGGAGGGCCGCGAGGTCGGGGTGGAGGGCGAGCGCCAGCTTCACGTACGGATCGGTCGAGGTGGAGAGCGCCGCGAAGGCCGCGTCGACGTTCGCGAGGCGGATCTTCTCGTCGCCGAGAGCCGTGGCGGCGTCCATCTCCGCGAGCCTCGCCTCGATCGCCGCGGCCGTCGCCCCCTTCCCGAACGCCTCGTCGAAGGCCTTCACGGGCATCCCGGCCGAGGCGGCCTGGGCCTTCTCGACGAGGTAGGCGAGCGCCTTGCGCGCCGCGACGGGAGCGAGCGAGCGGGTCAGGTCCTTCTCGCGCTGCCGGGCCCGGTCGAGGTCGCGGTCCTGGAAGCCCGCCTCCCTCTCGAGGTCGGGCTTGCGGCGCTCGTCGGCGCGCCGGACGGCGGAGAGGGCCGAGCCGAAGGTGCCGGAGAGCTTCTCGACCTCCTCGAGGAAGAAGCGGCGCTCCTGTCCGACGCGGTCGGCCGCGAGGACCTTCTCGAGCTCCGCCGGCGCGGCCGACCACTCGGAGGGGAGGTCCCTGCGGGCCGCGAGGAACTCCGCCAGCTCCTTCGCCTCGCCCTTCGCGCGGGCGGCGACGCCGTTTCGCGCGAGCCCCTCGACCTGCCCGCGCGAGTTCGTCTCGCCGTTGCCGTAGCTCTTGATCGCCGAGGCGACCCGGAGCGCCGTGTCGGGGTCCTTTCGCCCCTCGGCCTCGAGGATCGCGATCAGGTCGGAGAGCGTCTTCGACCGGAGCGGGTAGAACCACGTCTCGAGGTTCTCGACGGCGGACGGGGTCAGGTAGCGCTGCGTACGGCCCGGATAGCCGGCGATCATCGCGACGTCGCCCTCGGCGATCCCCTTCGAGGCGACCCTTAGCCAGGACTTCGGCCGGTAGGGGACGTTCTCCTTCGCGAACGGCGCGGGCTTGCCGTCGGGGGAGACGTAGACGCGGAGGACCGAGAAGTCGCCCGCGTGGCGCGGCCAGCGGAAGTTGTCCACCTCTCCCCCGAAGTCGCCGACGCCCCGCGGCGGCGCGTAGACGAGCCGCACGTCGCGGAACTCGACCTGCTCCATGAGCCGGAAGGTCCGCCCGTCCTCGAACGCCGCCACGGCGCAGCGCCGGTCGGGCGCCTTCTCGCACTCGGCGACGATCTCCTTCTTCGCCCGCTCCACGGCCTCGAAGCGGGCCGTGTCGCCCTTCGCCTTCGCGAACGCGCTCTTCGGGCCGCGCACGCGGTCGGTCACGTCGGCGAGGCGCGAGAGGAGGCGGACGCGACCGATGCCGCCGCGAGCCTCGACCTCCTCGGCGCGGCTCCGCGCCACGAAGCCGTCCGCGAGGTAGTTCTTCTCCGGCGTCGAGGCGAGCTGGATCGCCGGGAAGGCGCAGTGGTGGTTCGTCAGGAGGAGCCCCTCGCCGGAGACGAACGCCCCGGTGCAGCCGCCGACGTCGATTACGGCCGTCAGGAGGCCGCCCCCCTGCCCGTCCCAGAGGTCTTTCGCCGTGAGGGTGAGGCCGCGCCCGGCGAGCTCTTTCCAGCGGGCCTCGCCCAGCGTGGCGAGGGCCTCGGGGGGCCACTGCCCTTCGTCGGCGGGGGCGGGGGAGGGGATCGCGAGGAGGGCGAGGAGGCGAAGGAGGAGGCGGGCGGTGCGAAGGCGCGGCGTCATGTCTGCTCCACCGGGCATCGTAGCCCGAGGGAGGCCGCCGCGCCCCCGCCGGCACGCTACTTCGTGGCTTCCGCGAAGAAGGCCTTCATCGCCTCCCACGAGCGCTTGTCGGCCTTCTCGTTGTACGCGGCACCCTTCGACGGGTCGGTCCCGGCGCCCGGGTTCGTGAAGGCGTGGACGGCGTCGGCGTAGAGGACCATCTGCCAGTCGACCTTCGCGTCGGTCATCTCCTTCTGGAACGCCGCGACCTCGGCCGGCGGGACGTACGGGTCGGCCGCGCCGTGGAGAGCGAGGACCGGGCACCTGACGTTCTTCGCGTCGGCGGGGTCCTTCGTCCCGAGCCCGCCGTGGAAGGTGACGACGCAGGCCAGCGGCGCGCCGCTCCGGGCCAGCTCGAGGGCGGTCGTCCCGCCGAAGCAGTAGCCGATGGCGAAGACCTTAGACGCCTCGACGCGGGGGTTCTTCGAGAGCGTGTCGAACGCGGCGCGGACGCGGGCCCTGAGCGCCGGCAGGTCCCCCTTGTACTTCCCGGCGAGAGCCCCGGCCTCCTTCGCGTCCTTCGGGCGGATCCCCTTACCGTAGACGTCGGCCGCGAGCGCGACGTAGCCGAGCTCGGCCAGCTGCTTCACGCGCCGCCGCGTCTCGTCGCCGACGCCCATCCAGTCGTGGACGACGACGACACCCGGCCGCCTCCCCTTCGCGGCGTCGTCGTACGCGAGGAATCCCTCGCAGACCTGGTCGCCGTCCTTGTACTCGACGACCTCGGTCTTCACGGCCGCGGCGGCGGGAAGCGCCGCGGCGGCGAGGAGCGCCAGGGACGAGAGCGGGAGAAGGAGCGTGAGGGAAAGCGTGCGCATGGGAGTTCCTCCTGGGGTCTTCGGTTCGTTCGGGCGGGGAAGATACCTGAAGGCGGGTGATTCTGAAAAACGGTCGCAGAAA
>CAZNSS010000649.1:0-2707 GCA_964575465.1 uncultured Holophagales bacterium
CGCCGCCGCCAGGAGCCCCGCGGCCCCGCCGCCGACGATGTCGACACCCGCGTCCATCGCGGGGATAATGCCGCTTCCCGGAAGCGGGCCGAATGACGAATCCCCTCCGCCGTTGCGTTTATGCGCTCCATTTCTTCGCCGCGTCGATCGTGGGAGGCCTCCTCCTCCTCGCGGTCTCCGCGTCGGCGCTCGCGATCGCCCTCTTCCGCGGGCCGAAGGGGCACGCCGCGGTCTTCGCGGCCCGGACCTACTCGCGAGCCATGCAGAAGGTCCTCGGCTGGAGGATCGAGACGGAAGGGACGGACCGCTTCGCCGAGGTGACGCCGTCGGTCGTCATGGCCCGGCACCAGTCGAACCTCGACGTCATCGTCTACGGGGAGGTCTTCCCCCCCGGGGCCATCGCGATCGGCAAGAAGGAGCTCGAGCGGATCCCGCTCTTCGGCCTGCTCTGGACGGCGACGGGGAACGTCCTGCTCGACCGGAAGTCCGTCCCCGCGGCCATGGCGGCGATCCGCGCGGCGGCCCAGGCCGCGAAGGCCGTGGGCGTCTCGGTCTGGGTCGCCCCCGAGGGCCACCGCAACATGGGGAGCGAGATGCTGCCGTTCAAGAAGGGGGTCTTCCACCTCGCGCTCGGCGCGCAGTTCCCGATCCTCCCGATCGCCGTCAGCCCGCTCTCGACGGTCCTCGACGCGCGGCGCTGGGCCGTTCGGCCGGGGACGATCCGCCTCCGCGTCCTTCCGCCCGTCCCGACCGCGGGGCTCGGTCCGGACGCCCTGCCCCGCCTGATGGCGCGCGTCCGCGCCGACCTCGACGCCGCTCAGCGGGAGCTCGCGTCGAGGTCCGGCGATCCGATCCTCCCGGGGCGCCGCGACGCGCCGCCCGAGGTCGCGCGTTCGTGAGAGGCCCCGTGCGCCGCGCCGTCGCGCGCCTCCACTTCTTCCTCGCGTGCCTCGTCGGAGGGCTCACGTTCGTGGGGCTGTCGCTCGGCGGGCTCGTCTACGTCGCCTTGCACCCTCGCGGCAGCTCGCCGGTCTACCTCTCGCGCACCCTCCACTGGATCATGAGGGCCGTCCTCGGCTGGCGCGTCACGGTCGAGGACCGGGGCCACGTCGCCGAGTCGGTCCCCGCGATCCTGATGGTGGCCCACAAGTCGAACCTCGACATCGTCGTCTACGGAGGGCTCTACCCGAAGCGGGCGGTCGTCATCGGCAAGAAGGAGGTCGCGAAGATCCCGGTCTTCGGCTGGTTCTTCCGCGCCACGGGGAACATCCTCCTCGACCGGAAGGACCTGGCGAGCGCGATCGCCTCGATCAACGCGGCGGCCGCGCGGGTGCGCGAGGAGCGGATCTCCGTCTGGCTCTTCCCGGAGGGGCACCGGAACGGAAGCCCGACGCTCCTGCCCTTCAAGAAGGGCGCCTTCCACCTCGCCCTCGCGGCGCAGGTCCCGATCGTCCCGATCGTCTGCACGCAGCTCGACGACGTCCTCGACGGCCGGCGCCTGCTCGTCTACCCCGGACGGATCCGGATCCGGGTCCTCCCGGCGATCCCGACGGAGGGGCTCGGAGAGGCGGATCTCGACACGCTCGTCGCGACGGTGCGGAACCGGATGCAGGAAGCCCAGGACGACCTGAACCGGGAGGCCGGGGGGGGCGCGGCAGAAACGGCGTAACATAGTGGGTTTGCCCGGTGCGCAAGGCCCGGGCGAGCTCACGTCCAGAGGTCTTCCCGAATGACTGCGACCGCCCGCCCCCGCATCCGTCTCGCCGCCGCCTTCGGCTTCGGCCTCGTCCACGCAGCGGCTCTCGGCGTCCTCGCCCTCGACTTCTCCTGGGAAGGGGTCGCCCTCTGCCTCGGGTCGTACTACCTCCGGATGTTCGCGATCACCGCGGGCTTCCACCGCTACTTCGCCCACCGGACCTACCGGCTGAACCGCTTCTGGCAGTTCGCGCTGGCCTTCCTCGGCCAGACGGCGGCGCAGAAGGGGGTCCTCTGGTGGGCCGCGCACCACCGTCACCACCACCGCTTCTCCGACCAGCCCGAGGACATCCACTCCCCGGTGCAGAAGGGCTTCTGGTGGAGCCACATGGGCTGGATCCTCGCGGACGAGTACGAGCAGACGGAGTACGACGCGATCCGCGACTTCACGAAGTTCCCCGAGCTCGTCTGGCTCGACCGGAACCAGTTCCTCGCGCCGATGCTCTACGGCCTCGGGCTCTGGCTCGCCTTCTCCTGGACCGGCCTCTTCTGGGGCTTCTTCCTCTCGACGGTCCTCCTCTGGCACGGGACGTTCGCGATCAACAGCGTGACGCACGTCTTCGGCAAGCGGGTCTTCGAGACGCGCGACACGAGCCGGAACAGCTTCCTGATGGCGCTCGTGACGATGGGCGAGGGGTGGCACAACAACCACCACCACTTCCAGGCCTCGGCCGCCCAGGGCTTCCTCTGGTGGCAGGTCGACCCGAGCCTCTACCTCATCCGGCTCGGCCGGCTCCTCGGGATCGCGAAGGACCTTCGCCCGGTGCCGGAGAAGGTCGCCGGCCTCGCGCGGGAGCGGGCCGTCTGGCACTTCTCGTCCCGGACGTTCGAGCGGGCCCGCGAGGCGTTCGACGCGGCGCAGTCCTCCTGGGACGCGCGCGCCGAGCAGCTCTCGTCCCGCTGGGCCGAGCGCCGCGAGACGGCCCTCGCCTCCGCTTCGCAGCGGCTCGCG
>CAZNSS010000650.1:0-2706 GCA_964575465.1 uncultured Holophagales bacterium
CGGAGGAGGGAGCGCCGTCCGGCGGGCGCGTCGACCTGCAGCGCCGCCGCGCCGGCCGTCCACCGGAACGGCCGGCCGTCGGGCTCGCGTTCGGCCCCCCAGAGCCCTGCCGTCGGCGCGTACCGGAAAGCCGCGTCCGCTCCCCACGTCTCGACCCCCCTCGAGATCGCCCCGCCGACGAGGAGGACCGAGGCGCCGGCGACGACGACCGGGAGGAAGTGTCCGAGGACCCGCGCCGGGCGCCCTTCCGGCGGGGTCGGGAGGCGGGCGGTCAGGAGCCCGACGAGGGCGGCGATCTCCGCGTAGACGAGGTGAGAGCCGAACAGGAAGATGACGAGCATCCCGACGAGGGCGGAGGCTGCCCCGGCGGCGCGGAGCGACGACTCCGTCCTCTCGGGCCCGAAGGAGAGCGCGCCGCCGAGGGCGGGGACGAGCCCCGCGAGGAAGAGGGCGAAGACGGCCGCCCCCGCGAGGCCGGTCTCCGCGAGGACACCGAGGTAGAGCGACGGCGGGTGGTCGGTGAAAGTCACCGTCCTGCCGAGGAGATCGTGCGCCGCGCCGGGGAACTCGACGCGGAACGAGCCGAGGCCGCGGCCGGTGACCGGGTGCTCTCGCGCGAGCGCGAGGGCGCCCTGGTAGAGGAGGAGCCGTTCCGGCTCGCCGAGGGAAGGCGCCTCCTTCCTTCCGAACGACTCCGACATCCGGGAGAGGAGGACGCTGCGGCTCCCCTTCGCGGACGGCCACGCGAGCGCAGCGCCGAACGCGAGGGCGACGGCGATCGAGACCGTCCCGGCCGTGAGGGCGACCCGTCGGCGGACGCCCGGCCTCTGTCCCGCGAGGGCCCGCGTCACGGCCCAGAGGACGAGGACGAGGAAGGAGACGAGCGCACCGATGAAACCGCCGCGCGAACCCGCGTCGGCCAGGAGGACGAGGAGGCCGGCCGCGCCGGCGCCCGCCGCGACCCGGAGGACCACCGGACCCGACACGGCGAGAGCGAGGCACGGGGCAAGGAGGAGAGCGGCGGCGACTCCCGCCGCGGAAGGGTCGGTGAAGGTCGACTGGGCACGGCCCCAGACCACCCAGTGCGCGGCCCTGAGGTGCGGCACGAAGCCGAGCCTCTGCAGGATCGCCGTCCCTCCGCCGACGAGCGCGACGACGACGAGCGCGACATCCGCGAGACGCGCGCCTCGGGCGTCCTTCCCCGCTCGCACCCCGAGGGCGTGGAAGCCGGCGGCCAGGAAGAAGGCGGCGAGGACTGCGGCGGTCCCCGCGAGGGCCTGCTCCACGTCGAGACCGAGGCGGTTCACGACGCGAGGGGGCGGGACGTCCCGGAGGAGAAGGTACGCCGTGCGCGCCGCGACGAACGCCGACAGGGCCGAGATCGCGGAGACCGCGGCCACGGACCGCCAGAGAGGCGTCAGCCCGTGGCCCGCGGCGGGAGACTCCACGTCGTAGATCGCGCGGAGCGCCGATCCGGCGAGGTACGCCGCGAGTGGGATCGGCCCGACGACGGCGGGCTGGCCGAGGCCGAACGCGAGCGACGAGACGCCCGACACGGCCACGACGAGGCCGGCGAGGGGAAGGGAGCGGCGCGGCGCGGCGACGGCCGCGGCGAAGAGGGCGACGGACACTCCCCAGACGACCGTCCGGAGGAGGGGATGGGCCGGCAGGAGGACGACGGAGCAGGCGACGGCGAGTGCGACCCAGCCGCCGAACGAGAGGACCCCGGCGAGGGGACTGGGGCGGTTCACGGAGGGGGCGCCCCCGGGGACGACACGGGCGGCCGGGCCAGCTGCACCGAGAGGACGCGGCGGTCCTCGCCCCCGTCGCGGGCCGGGCAGAAGCCCCGGCTCGTCTCGATCCGGAGGAGCGCCCTCCTCCCGCCGCCCCCGGCGGCGTCCCCCTCGCGGAACGGTCCCCGCACCATGACCACATCGTGCCACGATGGATCCGGCAGCGAGATCCTGCGGGCAGGCCCGCCGTCGAGCCTCAGCGAGGCGACGAGGGGCCGCTCCTCGACGTCCGGGAGCATTCCGCGGATCCGCACGCGGACGGCACCCTCTCCGGGCAGGTCGACCCGGACGAGCGCGTGGGGACCGGTCCAGAAGTAGCGGGCGGAACCCCCGCGCGAATCCCACTCTCCGTACCCGAACCTCCCCCTCTCCGTTCCGGGGGCGGTGAGCAGGCGTGGCACCGCCCAGGCGACGAGGACGGCCCACGGCAGGACACGGCGAAGGCTGCCGGCGACCCCCGTGCCGCCGGCCGGGGCGTTCGCCTCGGGAAGGAGCGCGGCCGCACCCCAGAAGAGGAACTGCATCTCCGGAAGGAGCCAGGGGTGGGAGGCGAAGCCCGTCAGCGAGAACGCCAGGAGTCCCGGGGCGAGCGCCGCGAGCGGCGAGGAGAGCGCGGCTCCGGTCGCGAAGAGGCGCCCGGCGACGAAGGCCAGCGGAACGAGAGGCCAGAGGACGAGGAGTCCCCCGGGCAGTCCGTTCTCCGCGATCGCCTGGAGGAAGTAGTTGTGGACGTTCTCGGCCGCCACCGGGAAGGCGGGGTCGCGAAACTCCTCGAATCGCGCCGGGGCCCTTCCCGGCCCGACGCCGGCGAGGGGGTGCGCCACCGCCATCCGGACGCCCAGATCGGAAGAGCACGCGGGGCCTTCTTCTTGACGGGGTGGCGGGAATAATGCTTGACTAGTCAATGTTTGAT
>CAZNSS010000651.1:0-2701 GCA_964575465.1 uncultured Holophagales bacterium
CGGCCACGACCGAGGCCGCCACCGCCGCCACGACCGCCGCCCCGGCCGCCCCGGCTGCCCCGGCCGCGAAGTAAGCGGTTCCGAAACGACCCTGGATGGCGCCCCGCGAAAGCGGGGCGCTTTTCTTTCTCCGTCCCCGCGGGGAGACGCCGATCTGGCAGGACGTTTGCGAAACTGTGGCAAGCCCTACGGGCCGGAGGTGAACATGAGCCGGATCTACCCGACCCTCGTCGCAGGGGTCCTCGCCTTCGCGGTGGCCGCTGCGGCGCCCGCCGCGGCAGACACCATCGCCACGACCGACGCCTTCCTCCCGGCCGTCAACATCACCGGCGCGACCGGCACCTGGCGGACCGACGTCTGGATCTTCAACCCCGAGACGAGCCTCGAGAACGACGTCACCCTCTATTTCACCCCCGCGGGCGTCGACGGGACGAACCTCGAGGGGATCCGGATCACGCCGCCCCTCGCGCCGCGCGAATCAGTGACTCTGAAGGACGTCGTCAAGAACTACTTCGGCCGGACGGAGGCGTACGGGCTCCTCGAGGTTCGCGGGAAGTACAACATCCTCGTCACGAGCAACACGTACAACATCGCCGGACCGCAGGCGCCCGGGACCTTCGGCCAGTACTCGCCCGGACAGCCCTACCGGAGCGCGCTCGGCTTCGACGACTCGGTTTTCGGAGACCTCTACGTCACCGGGCTGACGAACGACCCCAACCTCCGGACGAACGCCGTCGTCATGAACCCGTCGGAGAGCTCGCTCGAGGCGGGCGTCGAACTCGTCGACGCGACGGGCATCGTCTACGGACGGCGGATCTACACCGTCAAGCCGTACTCGATGTACCAGCTCAACGACGTCTTCGGGGCCGAGTTCGCTTCCTTCGGTCCTCCCGCGGGAGGACCATACCGGTTGAACATGTTCGTGAACTTGGGAAACGGGGCCCGTATCCTCGGATACGCCACGGTCACGGACAAGCGGACCGGCGACCCCTACCTGATCCCCGCCCAGGCCATGAGGCCGTGACGAGGGCGCTCCTCGTCGACCTCGGCAAGGTCCTCGTCGGCTTCGACCACCAGGTCACGTGCGACCGCCTCGCGGAGGCGACCGGCGTCCCGGCCGGACGCCTCCGCCCCGTTCTCTTCGGAGAGCTCGAGGCGGAGTTCGACAGGGGCCGGCTGCGTCCCGAGGAGTTCTTCCGCGCCTGCGAGGAGCGGGCCTCCCTCCCCCGCCTCTCCGACAACGCCTGGGCCGGGGCGTGGCGGGATATCTTTCACCCGCTTCCGGAAGCGCTCGAGGCGCTCTCCCGCGTCGACCGGAAGGTCCGCCGGGTCCTCGTCTCGAACACGAACGAGCTCCACTGGGAAGGCGTCCTGGGTGTCTTCGATCCGCGGAGCCTCTTCGACGACCTCGTCCTCTCCTTTCGCGTCGGGGCCGTCAAGCCCGAGCCCGCTTTCTGGGAGGCGGCCCTCTCCGCAGCCGCCTGCGGGCCGGGGGAGTGCCTCTACGCCGACGACCGCCCGGAGCTCGTCGCGGCGGCCGCCGCGAGGGGCATTCCCGGGTTCGTCGTGGCGGGCCCCGGCTCGTTCGCCGCGGGCCTCGCGAGGCACGGGCTGGTCGACGCCCCCGGTTCTCCGCCCGGGAATTCAGAGGGCGCCCGGACCGTTCGGCTATCCTGACCAGGGGAGCATCCCGATGCCCAGATCCCGAATCCTCGCCGCCGCCCTCCTCGCGCTCCTGCCGATAGCCGCCTGCTCGCGTCCCGAAACGGGATCCGGCGAGGCCGGCCCGAAAGGCCCGGGCATCGCCTTTGCCTCCGGGAGCTTCGACGAGGCGCTCGCGCGCGCCCGGAGTGAGAAACGCATCCTCCTCGTCGACGTCTACACCGACTGGTGCGGGTGGTGCAAGAAGCTCGACCGGGAGGTCTTCACCGACGCGCGGGTCGCCGACGCCTCGAGAGGCCTCGTCGCCGTCCGGGTCAACGCAGAGAAGGGAGGCGAGAAGGTCGCCGAGCGCTACGACGTGCAGGGCTACCCCACCATCCTCTTCGTCGACGGATCCGGAAACGTCGTGAAGAGGATCGACGGATACGTCGACGCCGCGGAGCTGCTGCGGATCCTCTCCGCCCTTCCGAAGGCCTGAGCGAACCCGCGCCGTCCGAAGCGGAACGCCTCGCGCGAGGGCTCGACGCCCTGCGCGAAGGCCGGTTCTTCGAGGCCCACGAGGAGTGGGAGACGGTCTGGCTCCGTTCCTCCGGAGAGGATCGCCGTCACCTCCAGGGGCTGATCCAGGTCGCGGCGGCCTGCGTCCACCTCGGGAGAGGACGCCGGGAGCCCGCCGCCCGGCTCTTCGCGCTCGCGTTCGAAAAGCTCGCGGATGCCCCGCTGGACCTCCAGGGCCTGCCGGCGCGGGCCCTCGCCGACGAGGCGCTCGCCCTCCAGGCGGAGGTCGCGGCGGGACGGCCCTTCGACCTGGAGGGCCGCTTCAGGCTTCCGGTGTGTCGACGAACGGAGTGAGCGGCGCCGGCAGGACCCCCGCGCCGCGGGCTGCCGCCGCGGCGAGAAGTACTCCATCGGGGCCGCGCTCGGCGGATCCGATACCGTCCCTTCCGACCCCGGCGGCACCCAGCTCGCGCGCGACGCGCCCGATCAGCGAGAGCGACGGCCCCCGTCCTTCGACGACCGCCCGGACGACGCGGGCGTA